>CASBQX010000023.1 GCA_949127925.1 Synechococcales cyanobacterium PMM_0002 | reverse complement strand
GCCGTCTTGTACTAGGTTGCTGAACTTTAGAGTGCGCTAAGACGATGTTTCCATTCGGCAGTCGTCAACACCTGGCTAAATACATCGTGGTGGGTCACCAAAACTGCGCGATGTAATTCCTCTCCGGTGGCTGCACCCACGGGCGTTTCAAAGTCGAGTGTGCCTGTCGCATCGCTCAAAAACTCTACGTTAAAACCAGAGTGAAACGCCTGCCGCGCCGTCGTGTCACAGCACATGTTGGTCATGTATCCTGTAATTACGACAGTATCAATATCTTGCGATCGCAGCCACTCCTCTAGATTGGTATTGGTAAAACTTCCCGGCACAGTTTTATCCACCAACAAATCATGCGGACGTTGGGCGATCGCAGAATGCAGATCCCATTCTGGAGATCCCTTTTTGAAAAACGGGGTATCGTCAGCCAGTTCCGGATGACGCACAACAACTACAGCAATCCCTTGCTGAGTCGCCACATCCATCACCTCTAACACATGCTCTAGCGTACCGCTGGGATAGCTAACGGGCAAAGCACCGCTGAAATATTCGTTTTGCACATCAATGACCAGCAAAGCTCGCTTCATCCACCACACTCCAACCATTTCTCTGATCCGAGTGTAGCGGTGAACTATCACATAAATGCTTCTAGCCAACAGGTTTCCTTACTTTTCTAGCAAGCTCTCCATCAAGCAACGCAAAGGTGGTAGATGCGATCGCCCTGCTCCACCGTGTTGATCAACATTGATCAACATTATTATCACTACACCACTCCATCCCCTAACGTTCAGCGCGATCAAACATCGCAGCAACAGGGGCACTGTGCAGATCAGGCTCAAGTGCGTCAACCGGGTGGCGGGTAAGATGGCGGCGTGAAATTTTCTCTTCTGGATCAATGCCGTCAAATGTAGGCGGTATCCAGACTCGCACAATCAGCAAGACAGATAGAACCAATAAAAATGCACAGGCTGATAATACTTGGGGCCAAGGCGTTTCGAGAATGCCATGCACAATAATTTCACGCAGCACAGACACAATCGACACTTCGACTGCAACCCCAATCGACACCCGATGTTCTTGTAAGTAAATCACCAACAGACGAAATAGTTCTACCAAAATCAACAGAAACAAAATATCAGACATGACATTTTGCAGCTCAAGAGGTGGTAATAGCGACAACACCATTGCCCGCAGCTGCATCAGCATAAAGCTAAACAGTCCCAGACAAAGCGAAATCACAATTAAGTCTTGAATGGCCTCCAGAATGCGAATTACACCGCTGCTGTACAGTAAATCTGACCAGTGACCCGTTTTATCTCTGAGCGGTTTCTGCATGAAGAACTCCAATTGAAGGTAGGTGCTTAGAGTGAAGTGGCCTGTAAATGGGCTAAACCCTTTTTACCTGGTGGCTATTGCGGGTGCAATTGCGCTCGCTGATCAGGGCATCGGGGTGGTTGAGTGAACGGCTAGGGTTGGACGCAACAGGATGACCATGCCGATGCTCCTGACAACATGCGAGATTCTGCGCTGTTACTTTTAATCCTGACCTGAGAACAAACTTTTGTAAAATGTCGATTCCCAACCTACGAGATTAGTAATTCTTATATTTTGAGCAGCAACCGGTCAGCAAAACTGAGTTTAATGCGCGATCGCTGCACCAAGCCGTATGGCTGACAGGACATCAACCGAATTCTCATAACGGGTCTACAGCTGCTGGCGCACCCAAGCTCGAAAGCGTTGCTCTGCGTCTACTTCATCTTGCTAAGCCTGCTGCAAAAAATCATAGAATCGCTGCTTGGGCACAAACGGAAACGTCGGGCTAGCATCCACTTCTTGATACGGCCCCGCGTGCAGTTGATAAATTCGCCATACCTGGCCATTGAACCGCCAAAATTCTGGCACACCCATGCTGGCATAGAGCCGCAGCTTGTCAATATCGGTATGGGTAGTGTCAATTTCTACCACCAGATCGGGCGGCGGATCTGTGGCCAGTTTCACCTGCCTGCCCGCTACCAAGGGTTGATTCTGGATGTAATACGCATTATCTGGCTCCGGGCTGCGATCTAGATCCTCGCGGATGAGCGTCGTTGAACCCATCGTTTTGATCTTTAATCCCAGCTCAACCACCAAAATCCGAATCAGCAGCTCAATCAATCAAGCCGCGAATTCTTGTTCTTCCAGCGCCATGGTAATTTCTAAAATCCCTCGGTCGTAGGTCAGTCGAGCAGAGCGGCTCTCTCCGACTGCCTGTAGGATCTGCTGGTAAGCTTGCCAGTTGAGATGGTGGAAGGTCACTCGTTTTTCACCGATGGGTGGAGTGCCGACGGGCGGGGAAGAGGTGGTCATCATGGGAGTCTTGGACGAACTTGCTTCTATGGTAGAGGAAAGGGTTGGGGTCGTTGGTGGTGGGGAGTGAGTTTTGCGTTTTGGTTTATCAAGAAATTGGGTCTAAAACCCTGCCCTTCTAGGGTGGCTTTTACTTGAAATTCTCCCAGCGGCATAGTACACTTCGACGAGTGGACAAGGTAATCAACCACTCAAAAAACCTTG
>CASBQX010000022.1 GCA_949127925.1 Synechococcales cyanobacterium PMM_0002 | reverse complement strand
TCCGCTCTCAGGCAGAAGGCGATCGCGGTCTCTATGACATTGGCTTTCGGGTCGTGTGTACTTGGGACGAGATGGAGTGATGGGCAATGTTTGATCATCTCGAAACGCCACTGCGGCTGAACTCCTATAATTTAAGCAACCCATCCATCCTGTAGGGACATGGCACTGCCCATTGGTGTCATGTTAAGGATTTGTCATTTTTGTCAAGTACTACATTTAGCGTTGCAATCCAACAAATTACCTAGATGTGGAATATCACGGAAGTTCTTGCTGAACCAGCATTTACGCTTGTGATCGCTGAAATCGTTGCCTATAAAGCAGTCTGGCAGATTCTTGAATCTACTTGACAAAAGCAGCTTCTTCTTAACTTGACACCAATGGGCACTGCCATGTCCCTACCCGGATCTGTCGGGTTGACCCTTTGATCAATCGCTCCCATGACTTCAAGCCTCGATCCGTCAGCGTCTCTGCTCATCCCCACTCTGCGCCGCCCTGACCTGCTGGCTCCGGCTGGAAATTGGCAGTGTGCCAAAGCGGCAGTAGAAAACGGAGCCGATGCGATTTACTTTGGGCTAGAGCGGTTTAACGCCAGGACGCGAGCGGACAATTTTACGGAAGCCGATCTGCCGCCGCTGATGGAATTTCTGCATCGGTGAGGCGTCAAAGGCTACGTGACGCTAAATACGCTGGTGTTTCCGGCAGAACTACCGGAGGCCGAGCACTATCTGCGGACGATGATAGCGGCGGGGATGAATGCAGCGATCGCGCAAGATATTGGCATTTGTCGGCTGATTCGGCACCTGTCGCCCGATTTCCCGATTCATGCCTCTACCCAAATGACCGTGACCAGTGCCGCTGGGATGGAGTTTGCCAAAGGTTTGGGCTGTCAACTAGTTGTGCTGGCGCGCGAATGTTCACTGCAAGAAATTCGTAAAATTCAGCAGCAAATTGGCGATCGCGCCTTACCGCTGGAGGTGTTTGTCCACGGAGCGCTGTGTGTGGCCTATTCGGGGCAGTGCTTGACCAGCGAGGCGTTGGGTGGACGCTCGGCCAATCGGGGTGAATGCGCCCAGGCGTGCCGTATGCCCTACGAGCTAGTGGCAGACGGTGAAACCGTGGAATTGGGCGATCGCCGCTATTTGCTTAGCCCCCGAATATGTGGCCAACGTCACCCGCGTTTACCGTGAAGCCCTAGATCAGGTGATGCTAGACGAGACTGCCAGCTCCATGCCCGATCCCCAAGCCCATTACAACCTGGAAATGGCGTTTTCACGCGGGCTACATACTGGGTGGTTTGAGGGGATCAATAACCAGAAGCTAGTCCACGCCCGGTTTGGCAAAAAGCGCGGCGTCTATCTGGGGGACGTGACCCGGATTCAAGGCGATCGCATTTCCGAAATCCGATGTTGTAAGGATGAAGCCTAATCTGTTCGCCCATCATTAAAAACAGCGTCAAAATCAGGAGAAAACCAATCATGGTAAGCATCAATGAAAAAGTTGATTTAGTTGACCAAGCCCGCGATACAACCAGGGCTGTGTCTATCTATTTACGCTCTGATCTATCGGGCACTGTCACAACCCTGCCCGAAAATCGCCGCATCAAGCTCACAGGCATCGTTGGCGAAGGCATCGCTCAAATTAAAGAACCAGTCGTCGGGTGGGTGCAGTCCACTTACTTAAAAATGCCATCGAGTGGCCTGCAAAAAGGCAAGCGGTATCGGTTGCGCGATACACCTGAGCTGAGTGATGGCTTGAGTGGATACGACATTCCAGGAGTCAAGCAAAATGACGGGCCTGTGGCTAAAAGTATCGTTCATGCCACCGATCCATTTAATAGTTATATAGAAGGTGGACGCATTTTTATCCGAGTTTTCTACACAGGTAAGGCGGGCAACGAGCGAGCGGGATATGTCTCACAAGGGTCGGCTGGCAGTGTCTTGGGCGCGCCTTCCAGTAACCTTGAAGCGTTCTAAACGGCTAACCCACAAACCGGTACAAACCATCTAAAAATAGCCCCCCGAATGCCTGAAGCCGCCGGGAGGTTTCTATCCTGGCGCTAATCTAGTCCCCGTCCTGTCAGTTCTACAAAAATATCTTCTAAGTTGGACGGGCGCACCATCATGCCGGCTTTATGGGGCTGTTGCTCGAAGTAGGTGTTGGCATCGTCGAGGGTAGGGAAAAACTTGTAATCCCACCGATCGCCAGTTTGTTTCATCACCAAGCCTTGGCCATGTTTATGACGCAGCTCATCTAGTGTGCCCAGTTCAATTAGCTTGCCGCTGTCCATGATGCCGATGCGGTTGGGCGTTGCAGAACCACTAAAGCCTGCGCCGCAAAGGTATTCCACCTCATCCATATAATGCGTAGTCAGCAGCATCGTCATGCCCTGCTGATTTAGTCCTTTGATAATTTCCCAGAGTCGGCGACGGGTTTGAGGATCAAGCCCGACGGTGGGTTCATCTAGAAACAGAATAGAGGGTTCATGTAGTAGGGCACGGGCAATTTGCAGACGGCGCTTCATCCCGCCTGAGAGGGTTTTAACTAAGTCATCGCGGCGATCGCCTAGCTCCACATACTCCAGCCATCGATCAATATCCTGCTGCCGCCGAGCCGGAGGAATGTGATGCATCCGCCCGTGGAATTCCATGTTTTCCCACACGGTCAGATCTACATCAACGCTCATTTGTTGCAGCACCACGCCAATCTGTTGCTTCACCAAAAAGGGCTGCTTGACCACATCGTAGCCCGCCACAAAAATCTGCCCATCTGTTGGCTGCGTCAGGGTCGTCAGCATCCGAATGGTGGTAGATTTACCTGCCCCATTAGGTCCCAACAGCCCAAAAATTTCTCCTGGTTGAATAGTCAACGACAGATCATTGACCACTGGGGTCGTGCTGTAAACCTTAAATACGTTTTGAAGTGCAACTGCCGCCGTCATAGACTATCCAACCCACCATGTATTCCCTTTACACACGGTAACATTCATCGGTGAGCCTGGTCGAATTGACCCCAGCCGACCGCTCAGAAGGTTCAAAAAGACTTTAGATTTCTAAACATTAGGTTGAAAGCGCTGCTGAGTGAAGACTTGGGCGATCGCTGCTGCGATTAAATCTGTGTTTGGGGCGATCGCCGCCCGCAAATTCGGCCTGAGGTGGTACAGTACAAAAGTACTAAAGCAATTGGGTACAATTGGAGGCGAAAGGGAACTTATGACTATTGGTACCAAGGCGAAGCGAGTCAGTAAAGCGCCCAGCGCTACAAATAGCACCATTCGTACCCTAGCATTGGATGCAGGCAACTACGATCTCAAATTTTTTGACGGCAGCGGACATCCAAAGGCGATTCGGTCAGTGCGGTACCAACTGCCCACCGGGCGTGATGCCGTCAGCTGTTCTGATGCGTCACCGCTGATTGAATTGGCCGATGGCAGTCGCTTCCATTTTGGCGCACAGGCCTACAAATATCGGCGGCAGCAGCAAACCGTCGTTGAGAACAAGGTAGAACTGTCGCGGCTACACCTCTACGCCTGCCTAGAACCGTGGAATGGCAGCACCGAGTTTGCGCTAAATGTCTACGCCTCTACGCCCGAACCGGCAAAAAATGGCGATGCGATTCGGGAGCAATTGGTAGGGCTGCACGAGTTCAAGCGCAACAATCTCGACTACCGCGTCATGGTGCAAGAGGTGCAGGTAGAGCGCGAGGGCATGGGGGCCTACCACTACGGCAAGCAGCTCGGGCAAATTCCCGATACGGGCTACACCATTGTGGTGGATATTGGCGGCGGCACCTGGCTGACCCGGTTGGTAGATGAGGAAGGCGAAGTGATTGACGAAAACGTGATGGATCGCGGCGGAGCCTACGAACTCGCCACCTCGATTAGCTTTGATAAGCGGCTATCTGCGGCATTGGGCACGAGCGCCGACCCCAGCATCATCATGGATGGGTTCCGCAAAGAACACACCTATGCCGATATGGGCTTGTCGTGGGCACCCTGGCTAGAAGAGCATCTGGATCAGTGGTTTAAAGGGATTTTTCAGACGGTGCGATCGCAATACACCCCCTACATGCCCCGCGTCACTCGTTTTCTGGTCACCGGTGGCAGCACCCATCTAATTTCGGAACGGCTCCAAGGTCGCAAGCTATTCACCGTCATGGGTGATCCCCAATTTGCCAACGTGCGCGGCTTACACCTGATGTCAGAGGATCGACAACTATGCATGACAACAAAGTAAGACTGAGTCAAGATGTCCTTGAAAAAGCGGATCAAATTGCCGCAGAATGGGGACTTAAAAATACCCGCGCCGCCGTAGAAGCCGTATTCCGGCGCTATGCAGATGAGTACCGCTATGGGCGCGAACCGTTTGCGGAGCCATCACCGGGAATGCAGTCATCTGGGATGCAGGCTCGTAAACAGGCTGTCCCTCATCCCTGGACAGATCCCCGCAGCGTGGAACCGATGGTGGTGAGTGTGATCGGTTGCGAGGCCATGGACGCGCTGGACGATTTGCTGGGAGCATAGAGAGAGAGTAAAACGCTGGATCATAGCGTTAGTAGTTTTCAGATGAATGAAGTACATCACAGGCTCTAGAACAAGGGGCTTAAGCCCCTTGCCTGTACTGCACTGAAGTGAGGAAGGCTATATCCTTAATTTCACCCTGACACTTGCACACCAACATTGCCTAGAATCGAGGGCAGTGAGTTCATCTCCACCATGCCCGAACCTGCCCAATGGCAAATTCAGCCAACATTTGATCTGCCCGAGTGGTTTACTCAGGCGGTAATTCAGCATCATCAGGGGTTGCCTAGTCAACATCTCGCACAACTGCTGTGGCAGCGAGAGATCCGAGAGCCAGAACATCTGGCAGGGTTTCTGCACGCCAATCAGTACCAGCCCACCAGCGCCTTCGAGTTTGGCGATGAGATGCGGTGGGCGATCGCCCGTCTCCAAAAAGCCCGCGCTCAAGGAGAGGCGATCGCCATTTGGGGTGACTTTGACGCCGATGGCATTACCGCAACGGCAGTGCTATGGGATGGCTTAGGGCAGTTTTTTGAACAGCACCAAATGCTGAGCTACCTGATTCCCAATCGGCTCACGGACTCACACGGGTTGGCGATCGCGGGCATTGATCAGCTTGCCGCCCAGGGCTGCCGCCTGATCGTCACCTGCGACACGGGTAGCACCAACCTGCCAGAAATCGGCCATGCCCGCCGCCTAGGCATCGACATCATTGTGACCGATCACCACACGCTGCCAGCCCAGCGTCCACCCGTGGTAGCGATCGTCAATCCTCGATATTTGCCTAGCAGCCATCCACTAGCAACGCTGTCTGGCGTCGCCGTTGCCTACAAGCTGGTAGAAGCCCTCTATGCAACC
This sequence comes from Synechococcales cyanobacterium PMM_0002, assembly GCA_949127925.1. Lineage (GTDB taxonomy): Bacteria > Cyanobacteriota > Cyanobacteriia > Elainellales > Elainellaceae > CASBQJ01. Next base: position 1,485 of record CASBQX010000022.1, on the reverse strand, counting down.
CTGCCGGAGGTGCCAAGTCAGCCGTTAGAGCGGCTATTAGACTTAGTAGCGATCGGGCTGATTGCAGATTTAGTCGATCTAAAAGGCGACTGCCGCTACCTAGCCCAGATAGGTATAGAACGGCTGCAACTCAATCAAAAGCTAAACCCACCGCCCCGGCCAGGGATTGCCAAACTCCTGGAGTATTGTCGTAGAGCAGGCGATCGCCCCACCGATATTTCCTTTGGCCTTGGGCCACGCATCAACGCCATCAGCCGCATTCATGGCGATGCCCGGTTTGGCGTGGAGCTACTCACTAGCCAAGACGCAGACTACTGCCGCCAGTTGGCAGATGAAACCGAACTGGCCAACGTTCGCCGCAAATCGCTGCAAAAAGACGTCGCCCAGCAGGTCACTGCCCGCCTGAGCCAGCTTGACCTTTCCACCACCAGCATCATTGTCCTAGAAGATTCCCAATGGTCTGTGGGTGTCTTAGGGCTAGTGGCAGGGCAGATGGCGCAGGAATATGGCCGTCCTACGGTTTTGCTGAGCCGGGGAGAAGACCCGGTGCTGAGCCAGACTGCTGAAACTGAAGCCTTATTAACCGCTCCTCCTCTATCTCCTCCTTTATCTCCTCCTCTATCGCCTCCAATCCAGCTCGCCCGTGGCTCAGCTCGTTCCATTAACCAAATCGACCTGTACCAGCTAGTCAAAGACCAATCCCATCTGCTGCGCAGCTTTGGCGGCCATCCTTTTGCCGCAGGGTTGAGTTTACCCGTCGAAAATATTCCACTGTTGGCGGAGGCGATGAATCGGCAGCTGCGCCAGCAGCAGCTCACGGCAGGGGTGGGAGTGGGTGCCGTCATTCAGGCCGATTTGGTGGTCACAGTAGCAGATCTAGGGCAGGAGCTGTTTCGAGAGCTAAAGCTATTAGAACCTTGCGGCATGGGGAATCCAGTTCCCAAGCTGCTGATCAAAAACTGCCGGTTTGACCGGGTTTGGCATAAAAATATTCAAGATCTCAAACGGCGCAAGGTGCGCTATATCAAAACGGAATTTGAGATTACGGACGACACCAACGCCCGTTTTTCCGGTGTCTGGTGGGGACACTATAAAGATGAGATTCCATCTGGCTGGTGTGATGCGATCGCCGAACTCGACTTCAACAGCTACGACGGCGATAAACGCGGCAAGCATTACGAAATTCGACTGGTTGCAGTCCGTCCAACCCCAGCGCATCCGGCCAGTGACCTTCAACCTAGTCATCTCAAACTGGACGGGTTACTACTCGACTGGCGCGATCGCCCTACCGCCGAGCGGCTTGAGAGCGCAACGGTGCTGCTTTTAACCCAATGCCCCGCCAGTTGGGACGAGCTGCAAGTTTCCCTAGATCGCGCGATCGCCGCTAATCAGCAGCTCGCGATCGCCTATACGCATCCCGAGGCAAAGACACCAGACGCAACGTGGCAGATGCTGATCGGGATCGCTAAATACCTGAGTCGCACT
>CASBQX010000021.1 GCA_949127925.1 Synechococcales cyanobacterium PMM_0002 | reverse complement strand
TTGCCGCCATTGGCGATCGCCGCTGTCATCACGGCCAGTTCTAACGGCGTGGCCTGCACTAGACCCTGGCCAATCGACATACTAATCGTGTCGCCCAAATACCAAGGTTCGCCATAGAGCGCCTCCTTCTCAGAGGGGATCGGCATCACCCCACTGCTGCCGCCTTCTAACCCCAACGTATCTTTAAAACCAATGCCCAAAACCTTGCCCCACTTGGCAATTTGTTCAGGCCCAGCCGCCATCCCGACTCGAAAGAAAAAGGTATTGCTACTGACTGCCAGGGCATCTCGAAACCCAATTGTGCCGTACCCATGCTTACTGCTTTCCCAAAATTGAATGCCGCCCACGCTGATAAAGGCAGAAGTCCCAATCGTAGAACGGGGAGAAAACTTGCCCGATTCCATGGCAGCAGCAGCGGTGACAATCTTAAAGGTGCTTCCCGGTGGGTAGCCTTGGAGCGCCCGGTTCAAAAACGGCTGATCTCCTTTTTGGAGATTGTCCCACTCGGCTTGACTAAAGCGACGGGTAAACATGTTGGGATCAAAGCTAGGCCCACTGGCTAAAACCAACACCTCTCCGGTTTTTACATCCAGCGCGACAACTGCACCTCGGCGGCCATTCAGCGCCTTTTCAGCGGCCTGTTGCAGTTTTAGGTCGAGGGTCAGCTTTACCGATTCGCCATTGCGGGCAGGTTGCACCCCCAGCATTTGAGATTCTTGCCCACGGGCATTGACTTCTACCAAACGGCTACCCCAAGTTCCGGTTAATTCCTGATTGGCTAACCGTTCAACCCCCATTTTGCCCACCAAGATCCCCATGGGATAGCTAGGGTTTTCGGCAATTTCATCCGCTGTTGCTTCACCGATATAGCCAAGCGCATGAGCGGCTAGCATTTTGTAGGGGTATTGGCGGCTAGATCCAGCAAGGATTTCGACCCCTGGTAGGCGCGGCAAGGCTTCTGCAACGGCAACAAACATCGTAGGAGAAAGCTGTTGACTCACCCGTACAGGCAACGCCGAGGTATAGCCGACTTGAGCCAGCCGATCCGAAATTTCCTTGGGGGGAACTTTCAAGATGGTGCCGAGGCGGGCGACAGTGTATTGCCACTGCGCTTGGGATTGTTGACGTGGCCAAAGGTAGACATAGCGGGAGAGCCGACTGCTGACCAGCAGTTTTCCATGGCGATCGCTAATATTGCCGCGGTCGGATGGTAACGGCACCATGCGAATGCGGTTTTGTTCGGCTAGCTGCTGATTCCTGGCTCCTTCCACTAGCTGTAATTGAGCCAGTCGAACGACACAGGCTGACATCAATACCGTGACTATGATCATTAAAGTGGACGCTCGATAGAGCAGATTGCTGCGATTAGAAGCATTCTGCACTAAGGAACTTCGAACTAAATGTTCTTTATCTAAAAAGTAAATTCTGCCAGCCATCTTCGCTCTATCCTCAACCACGTTGCCTGAGCTAATTGATGCCGTTCGTTAGTCTGGAACGATTCCTAAACAAACTTGCAAGGGCACTGAAAAACCATACTGAATCTGATCAAATCGAGCAAAAATAATAGTCTGATGACAGAGTCCTCCATTCAGGGTAGTACTCTGCAACAGAATTGTGTTGAGCCGAACTAATGTTGAGCCGAACTAATGTTGATGGAGCAAGCAACGTAGGTTGATCCATTATTCCAGCTGTTTCGACCCTGTCCCGGATGGAGATCTGGATCTCGATTTGATCTCAGTTTGCTCTCGATGAAACTCCTGACGTCGGCTCCAGACCGCTGCCTGGATCGAAGGTAAGAGAAGGGGAAGGGCGATCACCTCAACTTGGATTATTCCGTACTAAATGCCTACATGACCGTTACATTCAATACAAGTGCAGCAAAATTGCTCTAGGAGTTTACATTATTCTATACAAGAGGGTTTAAGGGGGTGTCGTCTGCCACAGTATCTCTGGGTTGGCGAAGAAGCCAGACCTGAGCGAAAAAGTTCGCAAAAACTTAGTATTTGGGTGAATTTGGCGTAATTTCTGCGATTTCGTAAAGTTCTAAAGGCAGGCCATCGGGATCGGGAAAAAAGGTAAACCGCTGACCCGTTAGGTGATCAATGCGAATGGGTTCGGTGGCGACACCGCTCTGGTTCAATCTGGCAACTAGCCCGTCTAAGTTTTCTACAGCAAACGCCAGGTGCCTCAACCCACGGGCTTCGGGGTAACTAGGACGAGCCGGAGGATCAAGGAAGGAGAACAGCTCAAGGCGATCGCCTCCTAGCTCCAAATCCAGTTTATAGGACTGGCGCTCTGCCCGATAGGTTTCTTGAATGATTTGGAACCCCAGCACCTTCACGTAAAAATGGCGGGAGCGTTCGTAGTCTGAGCAGATAATGGCGACGTGATGAATGCCTGTAATGCCCACGCAGCTTCTCCATACCTTAAATTAGTGCCATCAAATCAGGCCATCCTAAAGCCAGCGCCCAGCTTAACAACCTGCATCTCCCAAAACAGGAACCTCAACGCTAGCGCTCCCTTGTTCAACGCGCAGGGTGCCGTTTTGAATCGCGACCGATTCAATTTCACCC
>CASBQX010000020.1 GCA_949127925.1 Synechococcales cyanobacterium PMM_0002 | reverse complement strand
CCCCTAACCTTTGTTAACAGGTTGGTTGCTCGAATACCCCGAATTAAGTTAAATTTAGTTAAGATTCGTTCTCAGAAATCCTAAATCTGATTGGGTAACAGCTTTGGGAACAGCCTTTAAAGCAGGCTCAATTGATAGCTCTGAGATTTAGGTTTATTTAGTGGTTGCTGGGAAACAGAGCAAAGATTTTATTTAAAAAAGTCTTTAGTCGTGTTCCTTCAATGTCAAGTCATGTCGAGTCTACGTTTCAAGTCTATATTCCTTATTTAGAGGCGACTTAAGTTATGAAACTTTCCTGGAGAGTTATCCTCCTTTGGACGTTGCCCGCTGTGGTGGTTGCATTCTTCTTTTGGCAAGGTGCCTTTACGTCCTCTCCCATGGATATGGGTCAAAACACTGCTAGTACCCGGATGACCTATGGTCGTTTCCTGGAGTATTTGGATGCAGGTCGGGTGACCAGTGTTGACTTCTACGAGAATGGACGCACTGCTATCGTAGAAGCGGTTGATCCAGAGCTAGACAATCGCTTTCAGCGGTTGCGGGTAGATTTACCAGGCAATGCACCTGAACTGGTGTCCAAACTGAGAAAAGATGACATCAACTTTGATGTGCATCCACCGCGCAATGACGGCGCAATCTGGGGCTTGCTGGGTAATCTGCTGTTCCCGGTGCTGCTGATTGGCGGGCTGTTTTTGCTGTTCCGCCGCTCCAACAATGTGCCGGGTGGGCCAGGGCAGGCAATGAATTTTGGCAAATCTCGCGCCCGCTTCATGATGGAAGCCAAGACGGGCGTCATGTTTGATGATGTCGCTGGGATTGAAGAAGCCAAAGAAGAACTTCAGGAAGTTGTCACGTTTTTGAAAAAGCCTGAGCGCTTTACGGCAGTTGGAGCCAAGATTCCTAGGGGTGTGCTGCTAATTGGCCCGCCTGGAACGGGTAAAACGCTGCTGGCTAAGGCGATCGCCGGAGAAGCTGGCGTGCCGTTCTTCAGCATTTCGGGTTCTGAATTTGTAGAAATGTTTGTGGGTGTGGGGGCGTCTCGCGTCCGCGACCTGTTCAAAAAAGCTAAAGAAAATGCGCCTTGCATCATCTTTATTGATGAAATTGACGCCGTGGGTCGGCAGCGGGGTGCCGGGATTGGCGGCGGCAACGATGAACGGGAACAAACCCTAAACCAATTGCTGACTGAGATGGACGGGTTTGAAGGCAATACCGGCATCATCATCATTGCGGCCACCAACCGCCCAGATGTGCTGGATTCGGCACTGCTGCGTCCCGGTCGGTTTGACCGTCAGGTGCAGGTCGATCCACCCGATATTAAAGGTCGCTTGGAAGTGCTGGAAGTACACTCGCGCAACAAAAAGCTGTCCAAGGACATTTCCCTGGAGGCGATCGCCCGTCGTACCCCTGGCTTCACAGGCGCTGACCTAGCCAACCTGCTGAACGAAGCCGCCATTCTGACGGCTCGTCGGCGTAAAGACGAGACCACCATGTTGGAAATCAACGACTCGGTAGACCGGGTGGTTGCGGGGATGGAAGGCACGCCGTTGGTAGACAGTAAGAGTAAGCGGCTGATTGCTTACCACGAAGTCGGCCATGCCATCATTGGCACCCTGGTGAAGCAGCACGATCCTGTCCAAAAGGTGACGCTAATTCCTCGGGGTCAGGCTCAGGGGTTAACTTGGTTTACCCCCAGTGAAGACCAAATGCTGATTTCGCGATCGCAGATTCTAGCGCGGATTATGGGAGCGCTGGGCGGTCGTGCCGCAGAGCAGGTCATCTTTGGCGATGCCGAAGTGACAACGGGTGCCGGAAGCGACCTGCAACAGGTGTCGGGCATGGCGCGGCAAATGGTTACCCGGTTCGGCATGTCTGACCTAGGGCCGATGTCGCTCGAAAGCCAGCAGGGTGAGGTGTTCTTAGGCCGGGACTGGATGACCCGCTCCGAATATTCCGAAGAAATTGCTTCCCGAATTGATGCTCAGGTGCGCTCGATTGTAGAACATTGCTACGAAGAAGCCTGCCGGATCATCCGCGACAATCGCGCCGCCATCGATCGCGTTGTCGATTTGCTGATTGAAAAGGAAAGCATTGACGGAGACGAGTTCCGTCAGATTGTGGCAGAATATACGGTCGTTCCTGAGAAAGAACAGTTTATTCCTCAGCTCTAAGCTACGGTCATAATTTAGTCGCAATCTAAATCACGGGGTGCTCATGAGTGAGCATCCCGTTTTTTTCACCTTACCGTCTGCAAAAAAAAGCACAGGTGCTAACCCCCTTGTCCGGGGTCATAGCGCATAATAGTGGGTAATTGCTAGATTGACTCCACCTTAAAGTCAACCCAAGTAGAAGGCGGCATGCTGTCGTTTGCTCCCGGAGTTGGTTAACTGGACGTGTCTAGCCTGCAACTGCTGAATAGGGAAGATAAAGTCATGGGATTGTTTGACCGTGTCAGCCGAGTCGTCCGGAGCAACCTCAACGCTGCCGTGAGCGCCGCCGAAGATCCAGAAAAGATTCTGGAGCAAGCCTTAATTGACATGCAAGAAGACCTGATGCAGTTGCGTCAGGCCGTTGCCAGTGCGATCGCCAGTCAAAAGCGGATGCAGCAACAATATAACCAGTCTCAAACCGAGGCTAACAACTGGCAGCAACGGGCACAGCTGGCGCTGCAAAAGGGCGACGAGAGTTTAGCCAAAGAAGCACTGAGCCGCAAGAAAGTGCAGATTGAATCCGGTGCTTCAATGAAAGCGCAGCTCGACCAACAATTAACCACGGTCGATACGCTCAAGCGCAATTTAATCGCCCTCGAAGGCAAAATTTCAGAGGCCAAAACCAAGAAAGATATGCTGCGGGCGAGAGCCAGTGCGGCTAAAGCTCAAGAGCAGCTGCAAAATACGGTAGGGCGCATGGGCACCAGTACCGCCATGGGTGCCTTTGAGCGCATGGAAGAAAAGGTGCTGCAAATGGAAGCCCGCTCTCAAGCGGCGGCTGAGCTAGCCGGAGCAGATTTGGAAAGTCAGTTTGCGGCGTTAGAGTCGGGTACTGATGTCGATGCTGAACTCGAAGCCATGAAAGCGCAACTGCTCAGCGGTAGTGCTTCAACATCGGCTCAGCTGCCCTCATCTCAGCCTGCTAGCGCGGCTCCCAAAGATGCCTCGGTAGATGCTGAGCTAGAAGCGCTGAGAACTCAAATCGATCAATTGTAGCTAGCAAGGCATCAGGGGCATGGCAGTGCCATGCCCCTACCCGTAAGAACCAGTCGGTTGCCGTTTGATTAAAAAAAATTAGATATTAAATAGATTAACTAGCAAAACCTGCATAGTATAAGACCTGTGGAGTTAAATCTTTTTGAGGATATTGAGCCTCATTAAACCCTTTACCTCCAGAGTAGTGCCATGATTACGTAGGCAGACTCGGCTCAGACTCCTTAGCGATCAAGACGGCAATGTTCGAACTGCTAACCCGAATTCTTCTCTGGCTGCTGATTGGCACAATTCTTTGGTATGTGTTCAGTCAGTTTATTCCCAGAAACTACCTAACCTGGTTGGGTGGAATTCTGATTTTTGTCTTCGTGATCTTAGCGTTCCTCGATCCTGCAAACGGCACAGTAAGTTCGGTTTGGGGATTGTTATCGCTACCGCTGAAGCCGCTGGGATTAGCAATTTTTTTGCTGCTGATTTCCCTTAAAGATGGCACGAAGAAAGTAGCTGGCAATCAGGTGTTGGCGGCTTTACTGGTATTACTGTTTTCCAGTACGCCGATTGTGGCGGACTGGATGACATCTCAAGCAATCCGGACGACGATGAGTGCCATCCCGGTTCAGCAAACGCTGGCTCCAAGTGCCCAAACCACTCGGGCAATTGTAGTGTTAGATCCACAGTTGCTGAACGGTGCCGCCCGCTTATATCAAGACCAGGTGGCGCAAGGAAATCCCGATATTGTGGTGATTGCTAGCACGGGAGGCCAGGGCAACGTCGATCCAACTGTCCCTGGGCAGATAGACCCACTCCAAGCCATCCAGTCGGCCTTAATTGAGGCGGGTGTGCCAGCCGATCGGATCTTGCTTGAAACCTTAGGGGTAGATATTTATAGCAGCGTAGTCGAGGTGGATCGGCTGCTGCAAACGCGGGGATTTCGAGAAGAAGTTGATACGGTTATTGTAGTTGCCCCAACGCTGAATCTGGGTCGGGCGGTTTCTACCCTAGCAAATGCAGGCATTCGCGCTACCCCTGAAGCCGCCGGTCGTTCTGTGTTCCAAATCGGCAATGGCGATCGCCTGCTGGCCAATATTGGGTACCTGGTGCCCAATGTAGAGGCGCTGCGAGTGACAACGGCTGTCGTCGATGAATATCTCACCTCGGTCTATTATTTCTTACGAGGCTGGCTAATCGCTCCGAGGTAACTCTCTTGAGCATGATCGCCAAGCACTTAACTGTAACCCATGGCAAACTCTCGATTTACGAAGCTAGGAGCCTATTTGCGTCCCCACTGGCGGCAGACCGGGGGGGGTGTTTTAGCGTTGCTGGCCGTCAACAGCGTTGGGGTCTCTATCCCTCTGCTGCTGCGAGATGGAATTGATGAATTGCAGCAAAGTTTTAGTTACCAGCGGGTGATTACCTATGCCCTGTGGATTCTGGCGCTGGCTACTGTGATGTGGTTTATGCGCATGATTTCGCGGGTGCTGCTGTTTGGGGTGGGGCGTCAGATAGAGTTTGACCTCAAGCAAAAGATTTTTAATCATTTGCTGACGATGGAGCCAGCCTATTTTGCCGAAAACACGGCTGGAGATTTGATCAGCCGCGCCACTAGCGATGTCGATAATATTCGGCGTTTGGTGGGGTTTGCGGTGCTCAGTTTGGCCAATACGCTGTTCGCCTATGCGCTGACGCTGCCGGTGATGTTTGGCATAGATGTGCGATTAACGCTGATTGCGATCGCCATCTATCCGGCGATGTTTTTTCTGGTTTACCTATTTAGCGATCGCCTAAAGCAGCAGCAGCTCGAAGTGCAGCAGCAAACCGCCGAACTCAGCAAGCTGATCCAGGAAGACATGAGCGGCATGGCGCTGATCAAAATCTACGCCCAAGAAACAAATGAACGCCGCGCCTTTAGTCAGCTCAATCAGCAGCTATTAAATGCAAACCTGACGCTGGCAAAAACGCGAACGACGCTGTTTCCACTGTTGGGCGGTCTGGCCAGCATTAGCCTGCTGGTGCTGCTGGCCTTTGGCGCGAGCGAAATTGCCGATGGCCGGATCACCGTGGGAGATTTTCTAGCGCTGTTGCTGTATGTAGAGCGGCTGGTGTTTCCGACTGCGATCTTGGGCTTCACCATTACGGCCTATCAGCGCGGTGAGGTCAGTATCGATCGGGTGGAATATATTTTGGCAGAGCAGCCCAAAATTCACGATACGGCCAGCGCCATTCCGCTGCTGCGAACCGATGTGCGGGGCTGGCTGAGTGCGCATCATCTGTCCTATGCCTACCCTGATGCTAATCTGCCAGCCCTCCAAGATGTGAGCTTTACGATTAAGCCAGGAGAAACCGTGGCGGTAGTGGGTTCCATTGGCTCTGGTAAATCGACCTTGGCCAATGCCCTGCCTCGCCTGCTCGATATTGCCCCAGAGCAGGTGTTTTTGGATGGCTACGACATTACGAAACTGCGACTGAAAGATTTGAGGGGGGCGATCGCCTATGTCCCGCAAGAGAGCTTTCTGTTTAGCACCACCATCAAAAACAACATTCGCTACGGTGACCCGGTAGCCGAACAAGACCAAGTTGAAAGTGCCGCCAAACAATCGCAAATTCACCCAGAAATTCTCAATTTTCCGCAGCAGTATAAAACCATTGTGGGCGAACGCGGCATCACCCTTTCCGGCGGGCAACGCCAGCGCACCGCCCTAGCGCGAGCCATCTTAACCGATGCTCCGGTGCTGATTTTAGACGACTCCCTCTCCAGCGTTGATAACCAAACCGCTACAGAAATCCTCAACAACCTCAAAGCAGGCACCCAGCGCAAAACGGTGCTGTTCATCACCCATCAACTTTCGGCTGCCGCCCTCGCCGATCGCATTTTAGTCATGGATCAAGGCCGGATTTCGCAAACCGGAACCCACGCAGAGCTGCTAGCCCAACCCGGCCTGTACCAAAAGCTATGGGAACAGCACAAGCTAGAAGAAATATTGACCTAAGACACGGGTAGAGACGCGATTAATCGCGTCTCTACACATGCCCTCTAATGGCGGAATTACCAAGGGTTTCCAATCATGGTAAACGCCGCCCAATAGTAAGGATGCGACAGCGGCTGACCGAGCACATCGGCAACGCTGTCGGCGGGTAGCGGCAACCCATCGAGGTCGCCCAGCCCTTGCAGGCGGCCATTTTCGTCTACAAACACCGTCCCCCGCGCCATGCCAATTTGAGCTTGGCGCAACGCTTCGGCCTTAATCGGCGCTGTACTGAGGCTTTGATAAAAGCGGGTCATCAGCGCCGAGGTCGCTGCATCGCTGACATACCAGAGGCTAGCGACCGCCGTCTTCACCCCGGTTTGCACCGCCATTCCGGCAAAACCGAGTTCGGCCTGCTCATTGCCCAGAGCGGTGCGGCAAGCGCTCAGCACCAGCATTTCTACTGGAGGGTCATTCCAGCGCAATTGCTGCACCTGGTCTAATCGCAGGCGATCGTTCCAAAACTGAATATAGGATTCATCGATCGGGCCAGCTAAGAAATCGGCATGGGTCGCCAGGTGAATAATGCCGAACGGCTGCTGTTCACGCACCGATTGCAGGTTCGCCAAGGTACTTTTATCATCCAGAAAAATTCTGCCCCGCCAGAGCTTCAGCACCAGCGTATTCAGTTCGGTGGGCACGGCGGGCAGAGGTGTTTGCCCTTGAGTGCTAGCAGAAATACCCATGGCCAACATTTGCGTATTGCGCACATCCACATAGCGGGTATCGGTCAAACTGATACTGGGCATGATGCCAACGCTGTATTGTTCCACCAAGAACTGTTGACCGTCGTGGAGTGCCGCAAAGGGCAGCGATCGCAATCCTGCTTCGGGTAAAAATACTAGGTTACCGATGCCTAAGGCTTGCAAATCGGCCTGGATAGGAGCCACAAACCAGGCATAAAGCTGCTGCGCCGAAGCCAAATAGCTGGTATTGCGCACGTTGGCCGGGTTAGTCACCTGATTGCGAAACTCACGGGCAGCGGCAAACACCTTGGCGCGAGTTGCCTCTGGAATCCGTCGGCGCACCAAACCACCCTGCGCCGTGACGACCACTAGCTCTAGCTGATCGGTAGCTTGAGGAATGATGACCCGGCTGAGTAAGTCGCTTTGAGCCGGGACAAAGTTGAGATAGACAAACGCAGGTTTAATCCCGGTTGCTGCTTCTATGTCACGGGCAGTATCTCGTGCCTCGTCAAGAGTGGTGGACGCTGGAGTTTCTAGCCCTAAATAGGACGTGAATTCGTTGGTGAATGATGCTTCGAGTCCTTCAAATCGGGTATCGATGCTGATGGGAGAACTGAACGTAGGCTCCGGTTGCGGGTCGGGGGTGCAGCAGTCAATCTGCGGATCGTCAGGAATAGTGGGTTCAACTGGAACGACGGGAACGACGGGAACAACTGGGGTGGGTCGATTGCGTCGTGGTCGGAACCGCAGGTTAATCGAGACAGGCTCAGAAGCGGCCAAGACGCCAACGCCGTTCTGCGGATCATTCGCCACTAGCGTAAATGCGTCACTGATAGAACCTGTAATGGTGGATGCCAGCCTCACCTGCAACGGGGTCTCCGTTGAAATCACGCTGCCTGCCAGCACGGGTTCACCATTTTGGCTGAGGGTCACCCCAGGGGCGATCGCCGTCACGCGCACCGTCGTCGTATCCCCATTCGCGTCGGCAATCGTCAGCAGCAGCCCGTCCGACGAGCCAACCGGAATCGTCAACGTCCGGTTTCGCGGCACCCGAAACGATTGCTGATTGGCGGTGAGTGTCGGGGCATCATTCACCGAACGAATTGAAATCCCTACCGCTTCGGCGGGTAGCGTTGCAGTTCCACCCATAATCAGGACTGGAAATGAACCCGTAGTCAGCGTTCCAGTGCCTGTGTTAATGTCACCTGCTGTGCCGTTGTTGGATACCGCCCCATCCCCTACTATAAATGGTCGATTGAGCGTCCCGCCAGCGTGGGTAATATCAACACTGCCCGCGCCACTGGAGCCGCTGGTCAAAATACTGGCCGCATTTTCAGGAACGGTTCCAATCACGGCAAACCGATCTGCCGATACCGTGACATTGCCACCAATGCCCCCAATAGTGCCAGCTCCATCAGCACTGATGGAGCCAGTACTACTGGTATCGATCGACGTAACCGTAATGTTTCCCTGCTGGCTATTGAGAAACACGTCCCCGCCATCAAACCCTTGCGGACTGTTGGTTTCTAAACGCCCTGCCGTAATGTCGTTACGGGCTTCTAGTCGAATTGCTCTTGATGCTCCTGGTGCTCCAAATGTTCTAAACATCCCAGCGTTGGTATTGATTGTCCCAACGGTGATATTGGCTCCAGAAATTGAAATATCACGACCGTTTGTAAAAATACTGTCGCCCGCATCCATGATGAAGTCGCCAACGCCGCTATTGTCGGCATCGGCAATGAACTGAATCGGGTTGGGCGTGCCATAGCCCGCGCCAAAGTTTAGGTTAAGCCCCGACGCGATCTGGATATTGTTGCTGGCCTCTAGAGTAATGGCCGCATTGCTAAACAACAGAGATGTGGCGCTGATGGTGATGTCTTGACCGGGGAAGTCGCTCAACAGAATATCGGGCAGTGCCAGCGCTACCGTGGCTGGGTCATTGGCTCCATCGCTAATCAAAATATTGGTGGGATCAAGCAAAAGGCTGCCCAGTCTGCCAGCGCTGGCGCTCAAATCGACCGTTCCTTGAAACGACAGATTCTCCTTCCCTGACACTTCGACCAACCCGCCATCGCCAGAGAGGCTGCCCCCACGCGCACTAATCTGTCCGGCAAAGGCCGTGGTTTCATCTGCCCACAGGATCACCTGGCCACCGTTGCCGCGTTGCAGTGCATCTGCCGTAATTGTAGAGTCGGCGCTGACAAAGGTGCGATCGCTATTGGGCACCGTGCCGCGCCCCTGATAGCCGCCGCCAATTTGCACGGTGCCGCCACCATTGATGCCGTTGGCATTGACGGCAGCGCCCGTCAGGGCAACGCGATCGCCCACCACATTGATCGCAGCGGTTAAGGCCGCAGCAGCCGACAGCCCAGATGCCATTGATGACACGTCTAATCCGCCCGCAATCACAGTCGTCCCCGCCGTAGTCGGAATTGAGATGCCTGAACCGGTTAGCGCTACGCTGCCATCGGGGTTCACCGTTAGCCCCGTAGCGCTGGTAACCGCACCGCCCGTCAGCAGTTCGGGGAGAGAGGGCGGCGTGAGGTTAAGGTTATTCGGCGCTCCTAGCCCCCAGCCCCTCACGCCCGGTTGAATATCGAGACTGAGCACGCCTCCAGGCTGGCTTAAGCGCACCAAATTTTGCCCCGGTACGCTGGCAACGGTAATCTGCCCAGCGGGAACCGAAATCTGCCCGGTGTTAGTCACACTGCCGCCCAGCAGCGTCAGGTTTTGCCCTGCCGCCAAGCTCAGATCTGCGGCGTTGACGATGGCTCCAGGCTGCGCCAGGGTGAAGGCAAAATAGGTGGGGCTGCCGACCAAGTTGGCATAGTCATTGCTGCCAGCGGCACTAAACCAGCCGCCATTCATCCCAATGCCGCTGGCGGTTGTCGCCATAAACGAAGCGGGCAAATCTAGCTGCGCATTGGCTCCAAACACCACCCCCGCTGGGTTGAGTAAAAACAGGTTGGACTGGCCACCTGTCACCCGCAAAATGCCATCAATCACAGAGGCATCACCGCCCGTTACCCGCGCCAAAATGTTGCGGATTTGGGGATTTGATTGGAAATTGGCGATTTGGTTGGCACTGAGGCCAAACTGCCGAAAGCTATGGAACAGGTTGCGGCCATGGCGCGATCGCTGCCCACCCGAAATATCCAGCCGATTGCCCTGACGCGTCACCGTTGTGCGAGTCCCATCGCGGGCAGGCGTCACCGATTGAGCCAGGACAGAACCTATCCCCAGGCTGCCCGCCAGCGGCAGGGTGACTAGGGCGACAGCTGCTCGCTTCAACCAGCCAGATTGTTTTGGCTGCACGCTATAGCGACCGCCCAGTTCGCCATGGTTCCACACTAGCTTCATGTTGACCTGGAGGCGATCGCCCAGCCCTCGACGCTGCAATGCCTGAGCGATCGCCCGCCGCGCCTCCACCAGCTGCTGCGGCTGCCCTTGCCCCGACAGGCTAAGCGGATGACGACGATAGTAATACAGCGGCTGAGGGACTTGACGAATTTCGGTAACCTCTGAAAGTCGCAGGCACAAGTCATAGTCGAACGCATTTTGAAACGACGGATCGATCCCACCCGCCTGCTCCAGTGCCGATCGCCGCAGTAGCCGAAAGTGAAACGTCATAAAATCGAGCAGCAGCCGCTCTTTGGAATACGGCATCGCGCTGCGCTGGTCCCATCCCAGCACTCGACCCACCTCGTCCATCACCAAACAGCGGCTATAGACCATGCCCACGGCGGCATCTGCCTCCAAACCTGCCACCGTTTGCGCCAGCGCCGTCGGAGCCAGCCGATCGTCGCTATCCACCCAGCCCACATAGGCACCTGTGGTCGCCGCGATCGCCCCCTGCATCGCTACCCCTGCCCCGGTATGCGCTGCCGCAATCACCCGCACCCGCCGATCCTGCGCGGCATACTGACGAGCCACCTCTACCGATTGATCGGTAGAACCATCGTCCCAAACCAGCAGCTCAAAATTAGCGTGCGTTTGGCGTAGCACACTGGCGATCGCCTCACCTAGATACCGTTCTCGGTTATAGCAAAGGATGATTACCGAAATAGAAGCAGCCATTGTCAAATCCCAGCGCCAACAATAGGAAATCGTCACATCCACGTTACGCCAGACTTTAGAGCGAATCCGCCAGGTGATATAAAAACTTAACCCTCGCGCTTCCCGCTATCCTAGGTTTGAAGTGTTTAAACCCGTGAATTCTAACGCATGGCAGGACATAGTAAGTGGGCCAACATCAAGCGCCAAAAAGCCCGAGTCGATGCCGTTAAAGGCAAAACCTTTGCCAAAATCTCTCGGCAAATTATCGTAGCCGCCCGCACTGGGGTACCCGACCCAGCTGGAAACTTTCAGCTCCGCACCGCCATTGACAAAGCCAAAGCCGCAGGCATTCCCAACGACAACATTGAACGGGCGATCGCCAAAGGAGCAGGCAAAGCAGGCGGCGACTCGGCCTTAGAAGAAATCCGCTATGAAGGCTATGGACCAGGCGGCGTGGCGATTTTAATTGAAGCGCTCACCGACAACCGCAACCGCACCGCTGCCGAACTGCGGATGGCCTTGAGTAAACGGGGCGGCAACTTGGGAGAGACGGGCTGCGTCGGCTGGATGTTTGAGCAAAAGGGCGTGGTCACCGTGGTGGGCGACCTGAACGGCGATCCCAATGGCAATCTGAACGAAGACGACTTGCTAGAGGCGGCTTTGACAGGCGGAGCCGAAACCTATGAGCTGAGTGAAACCGAAGACGGCGAACGTTCAGCCGATGTATTGACCACCGTGCCTAACCTAGAAACCCTGCAACGCACCCTCAAAACTCGCGGCTACACGGTGAGCCAAACCGAACTGCGCTGGATTCCCAACAACACGGTAGACGTGACCGAGCCAGAACAGGCGATCGCCCTGCTCAAAACAATGGACGCCCTCGAAGATTTAGACGACGTGCAGTCAGTTACCGCCAACTTTGAGATGGCAGATGACCTGATGGCGCTCAGTATGGTCTAGGTAGCGGCTTCGGTTACTTGTAGAAATAAGGAGTTAAATCGAGCTAGAAATGCAGAGAAGGAGGCGGCTGATGAGCTAAAAGATGAATTCAAAAAAGAGGAACTGCAAGCCGGATTAAAGAACAGTAAATATGCCGTATTAAAACCAGAGCATTGGCTCACAGAAAAGCAAGCAATCAAACTGGAAGAAGTCCAGGGTAAGCGCATCTCAAATGCTATTGACAACTGGGTTCTAAATTTTGACTAGGTTCGGGCAGAGCCGCTGCAAGCACCTTGAACATGTAGGCATTATCCATAGCGGCACGCTTTGATTTCTGTCGAAGACTGCGTTTGGAGGAGTCTTCGCGATTGAGAGAATTGAGAGCAAAGCGTCGCAGGAGAGCCAGGTTGTGTGGAGCGTGCATGGAACGAACGCGACAAGCATCCTCAGCGAAGGAGACATCAAGTATCCAATGGAGAGAATTTTCAATCCCCCAATGTTGTCGAATCGCGGCAGCAATGCGGGGACTGTTAGATGGCAAACTGCTGAGATAGAACTAAATTTCGTGGGTGGTTTTATTCCATAGACGGCGAGTCCGTTCAACGACGACAATCGTTTGCAGTCCAACCCACTCATTGGCCCCGTGGAGTGAAGGGAATTGATGGAGTGGGATCGTCCAGACGGTGCGAGTTTCAGTGCGATGATGCCCTGCTTCCGTCTTGTGTTCGGTAGGGGCTGGCAAGGTGGCAGCTATCTGCGCGGTCTTAAACCAGGTATCGACTTGGGCAAACAAGGTCGGATGATTCGCTTTCAGGCTGAGAATATAGTCGGCATGAGCCTGCTGAATTTGTGCTGCGATGGTTTTCTGAGTCCCCATGGCATCTAAAGTCACGGTACAACCCGCGATGTCGAGCAATTCTAACAGGGCAGGAATGGCAGTAATTTCATTCGATTTATCTTGGACTTTCGCTTGCGCCAACACCAGACGATGGCTGGTTGCCCAAGCACTGACCAAATGGAGTGCCTTCTTGCCGGATTCACGATCATAGGAACCGTTCACGCCCTTGCCATCAATGGCAATGACCTCAATGCCTAAATCATTCACCAACAGACGCACCCATGTTTCAAAGCATTGCTCAAATTGCTTGGGATTGATTCGTTCAAAAACTCGGCGATAAGGTATCTGGACTGGGAATTCCGTTGGGCAATAATAGAAAAGTAGACAGCCACGGCAGTTTACTCAATCCATACAATTCCATATCTTCCCAACCCATTCCACCCGCAATCATCGATAGAATCGCAATGGCCAAAACATCACAGAGTTGATGTAACTGACTGCGTTCCACTCGCGGATCTTTGAGAGAAGCAAAACAGTCCTTCAGACGTTGACTGATGGCCGTAACATCAACAGGCTCACGGCAAGAGGGGGATGGAATCGATGCAGCTGCAAATCCATGGGGCATACTTCAATCCTGATGCAGATGGGATACTGTTGATTCTCTCCCATAGCTCTTAATTTAGAGAGGGCTGATAACAAGTCGAGCTTCTACTCCGCAATCTCTCTTCTATGTCTGTGCATTTCACTACGTTTTGAGGTGCGCTTACCCTGATTGCGATCGCCCCTCAGCCATCTCCACCCCATTGATGGTTAATTGCCACTAATCATACGCCGTAGATTTTCCCAAAGGCCAGTTACGGATTGCCAAACTTGCCCTGGGTTGATGCCAAACAGAATCTGTAAAACCAGCACAACCAAAGCTAAGGCGATCGCCGTACTCACTGCCGCTCGCAGCACTTTCACCAAGAAGGTAAAGACTAAAAATGAAACGAGTAAGGCTCCAATCAGCAAAATCCAACTCATCAATTGCTACCAACGCGTCCTACAGACAGAATACTGGTAGATGGCAATTGCCCAGCGGGCTGAGCCGTAATGCTCAAGGTGACCTCCTGATTGCAATCCCAAGGGATTTTAGCTGATTCGGCCATCAACATCCACCTCTTCCCAAAATCGCTCCAGCTGATGCCGCCACGCTTCGATCACCCTAGATCTGGCCGCTGCATCATCGTCTAGTTCACCCATGACCCCTTCATCGTACAGCCGTTGCAGCGTTTGCAGCGTGGCCTGTAACGACTGCCCCTGAAGCTTTGCCGCCTGGACAATCTGCCGAATTTGGATTTCGGCCAGCTGATTGAAACTGTGGTTTAGTCCTTGATCTTGCAGCGCAATCAGGCGGGCGATCGCCCCTTGAAAAGCTGCGATGCTCAACCCGCTCAAGCCATGCTGAAACACCCCCCACAGCACCCCCTGATAGAGGGCATAGCGCGTTTCTTGCGTATCGTCAAAGTTTGCTTCTAGCAATTGCTCCCAATAAGGTTGAGCCGCATGCGCTGATGTAATGGAGACCAGTAATCGGAGCCAAGCGTGATCCTCTGACAGCAAAATGAGTAACCGAAAATTACCCGTCTCCACCTGCCAAGAGACAGGCTCCGACGATTCAACGGCACTGTCAAACATGTCGGTGATGACGGCGGTGATGTCTTGAGGAGTCATGGGAGAAGGATTATCGCTGATTGTTCTTCCACCCTACACTGTCTGCTACCAAAACTACTGCCAAAAAAATCCCCTCGTAAAGGAGGGGATGAGAGGAGGTGGAAACATAAACGAATTGCCTGCATCAATTAAACGTGAATCGGGTCACAGTTTACTGTGGCAGCCATTCTTGAACAGCGTCTTCCTTTTTATTGGTATTGCGCTCAGGAGTTTCACGGTTGAACTTCATGTGAATCGAACGGGTTTGCTCGCCATCGACGGCTACGGCCATGATCGGATAGTCGATCAATCCGTCTTGGAATGACATTTGGAACCGGAAGGTGCCGTCTGAATTGAGCTTGACTGGTTGCCCTCCAATCGTTACGGTGGCATCTGGCTCAGTTGCGCCGTATACAATTAGCTCGGCATCGGCAATTAGCCAGAATTGGCGGGGGCGAATAGGGGGTGCAGAACCGGAGAAACCTGCCCCGGACATGGTTAGGCCAGCCCCCGACATCGTTAACCCCGCTCCCGACATGGTTAAGCCTGCCCCGGTTGGTGCCGCCCACATGCCCACACCCGACGGAAAGACGTAGGAACTAATGGCTTGTTCTGCCATCCGCTGAGCGGGAACAGGTCCGGTAACCTGCTGCATTGAACCAAACAGCGAACCCGCGACTCGTTGAGATTCAGCCGATTGCGTTAGGCCAAAGATTTCATCGTAGATCTCGTTGCTATCAACACTTGGAGCGGTGAGGTTGTAAACGCTGGCGCGCTGGCTGGGTGGCACCAGTTCTAGGAAGGTTTTGCCGCGCAGGTCTTCTTCCCAAGGAATGGTGGCAAACTGATCTTCAACCCAGTCAGAAGGGTAAACGGGAGGCACATGCACCCGCGCCGATCGCGCTAGCATCAGCCAGCGGCCGTCCATGCACAGATAGCCAATTTCAATAATGTAATCGCGATCGCTCACCGGGATCGGTAGGTACCACTCCCGCGCAATCTCATCGCATTCGTATTGCTGCAAGCTGTGGGGACGCTGGAAGCTGATATCAATATCTGTTACATCATAAAAGCGCAGCGCCAATCTGTAGCCGCCCTGCTGCCGCAATGCTTGCTTATGGCTGTTGGGAATGTCCCAGTAGGCATAGACCCATTGTGGGTCACGAGGCATCAGCACAATGCGGCTATCGCCATAGCCGTCTGGGAGATCTGCTAGGGGTTCGTCTACCGCCGTTAGCGACACGGGGGTGCGTTCAACTTGTCCGACATCAAATTTAGCCGCTTCAACTTCGGTTTGGGCTTCTGCCATAGGAGGAGGGGGGGAGGAAAGTCCTGCATTTTTCTGGGCGTCTAAAATAGATACCACCAGCTGATCTTTGCGCATCCGACTGTAGCGAGAAACGCTGTACTCGCTGGCAACTCGACGGAGTTGCCGTAGGGTCATGTCTTCTAAGGGGGGGCGTTCTTGCGCCATGATGCTCGTTACCTCCAGATTGGCTAGGCTGCCGCGATATTACCCGACTCGCCATCCGCTCAACCTCAACTTGGCGATCGCGGGGATCAGCGAGTCAACCTCATAGTGCGGAAAAACCGGGCATAGGTCAAGGGGCTAACACATTGATTCTGGCGGGTTTGACGAGATTGCTAGGAAAATGGGGATCGTATTGTCATGGTTTCATAACAATAAGGATTGGCAAAAATGACCGTGGGGATCAGCAAAAGTTATGGCAGGCTGAATAGGGCGATCGCCAGCAAAAACCCCGTCGCTCTAAAGCAAGCAACGGGGTTTTAGACTAAATTTGCGGCTCTCAGGCGGCGTTTAGCGGCTTAGTTTCCCACAAGCCACTTCTGCCCATTCAGCCGCTGCACGGTATACATGAGCAGCAAATCCAGCGTGACCTTACGTTCATCAATCATGAACGATTCTAATAGGCTGGGCTTTGAGCCATAATCTGAACAGCTAAACACTTTTTGACCCTGAATGTCTTCCTTGAGGAAGCCAATCAAAAAGGAGTGCCGCCCCCCTTGAAACGTCCCGGCAACCTGCCAACAGTCACCTGCGGCTTCCATCCCGCGAATCGGAAGCGGCTGTTTTTCAAACGTCAGTTCTAGGTCATTAAAGCCGATTGTGCCCATTGTTGTCTTCAGCTTGGGCATGAATTCTTGGGTAATGAACTCACCAAACGGCTTGTCTTCTAGAGCAGGAGGCTTTTCCTTCTTCGGTTTTTCGGCAGGTGCCGCTGCGCCATCGGTGGCCTTGCCTTTTGCGGCTGCTTTGGTTTTGGCCGCAGGGGCAGCCTCAGCCACCGATGTCGCCTCGGCCTTCGCGGATTTCTCGACCTGCAATGCTTCGATCGGGGCTTCAGTCGAGGGGTCTACTGAAGGAGTGCTGGCATCTGGAGCAGTAGGGTTTGTCGCTTCGTCTGGCATAGTGTGGGTCAGTCTGGTGAAACGTCCTATGCCTATAGTACCGGGTTGCTATAGATCTCGAACCTGTGAACTCGATCCGTCAAGGTAAGGATTTTTGAGGGTAATGATAGGGAAATTGAGGGGCGATCGCTCAACCCCCGGCAACGGCTGGGACGATACTGACTTCATCGCCCGCTGCCAGCACCGTATCTGCCCCTTGTAAAAAGCGAATATCTTCGCTATTAACGTAGAAGTTAATGAATCGGCGCAGCTTGCCCTCGTCATCACAGAGACGGGCTTTGATCCCAGGAAAATCTTGCTCTAAGGTATCGAGCAAACCATGAATCGTCGTGCCCTCACATTCAATCGCAGCCTTGTTGGCGGTGAATTGCTGTAAGGGTGTAGGAATTAGAACTTTGACAGCCATAGCGAGTGGTTAAAGGGTAATACGTGGGATTCTAGGTGATTTCGTCTGGACGCAGTCCTATACGGTGACAGGTTGCCAATCCAGCCGTCCCAAGGTTTGGGCGCGCTCTAGGGCACGCTCGAAGGCTTCTAGCTTGGGTTCGATGGTGAGGGGTTCGCCGATGTAGCCTTGAACCGCTTCTTGGGTTTTGAGGCCGTTGCCCGTGATATAGACGACGGTGGTCTCGTCGGGGTTGATTTTGCCCGCTTCAACCAGCTTCTTCAGCACGGCGACAGTGGTACCGCCTGCGGTTTCGGTAAAGATGCCTTCGGTTTCAGCCAGCAGCTTAATGCCATCAATGATTTCTTGATCGTTCACCGATTCGATATTGCCGTTAGTTTTGCGGGCAATTTCTAGGGCGTAGACGCCATCAGCCGGGTTGCCGATCGCAATCGACTTGGCGATGGTTCTGGGTTTGACGGGGGTAATGAAGTCTTGGTTGTCGCGGTAGGCTTGGGCGATCGGGGAGCAGCCTTCGGCCTGGGCACCGCTAAAGCGCACGGGCTTCTCGTCTACCAGACCCACCTTAATGAATTCTTGGAATCCCTTATGAATTTTGGTGAACAGGGAACCGGAGGCCAGAGGAGCCACGATGTGATCGGGCAGCTGCCAGCCGAGCTGTTCGGCAACTTCATACCCAAGGGTTTTAGAACCTTCGGAGTAATAGGGGCGCAGGTTGATGTTGACGAAGCCCCAGCCGTGGGTGTTGGCTACTTCTGAACAGAGGCGGTTGACTTGGTCGTAGTTGCCGTGAACGGCTATCACGGTGGGGCCGTAGATCAGCGTGCCCAAGACTTTGCCAGCTTCCAAGTCGGAGGGGATGAAGACGCAGCACTCTAAGCCTGCATAAGCCGCGATCGCTGCCGTTGAGTTGGCCAAGTTGCCCGTGCTGGCGCAGGAGACAGTGGTGAACCCCAGTTCCCGAGCACGGGTCAGTGCGACCGACACCACCCGATCCTTGAAGCTCAAGGTGGGCATGTTGACCGCATCATTTTTGATGTAAAGATTTTTTAGACCCAGGCGACGGGCGAGGCGATTGGCCTTCACTAGCGGGGTCATGCCTGTGCCAACGTCAATGGGGTTGTCGCTGGCCACAGGCAAAAATGCGCGATACCGCCAGATTGAATTAGGCCCAGCTTGGATGCTCTCACGGGTAACAGTTCGCCGCAAGGCGCTGTAGTCATACACCACTTCTAGTGGGCCAAAACAATATTCGCAAACGTGAATTGCTTTTGCTTCATAGTCGGCACCGCATTCCTTGCACTTCAGCCCAGTGAAGGTAGCGGCGGTAGAACGAGTTTGGGTAGTTGGGAGGTTGGTTGCCAGGGTCATGGGTGGATACTCGTGAGGAAGGATGGGGGATGAAGAACGCCAACAGGGCGAATTGACGGTTGGGTAAGGCTTGTAATGGTTTTCCCACCCAATAGAGATGAATAGTAACATGATGCATAAAGCGCGTCAAACAATCCCGACAATTTTTGTCGGGATTAGCCCAAAGCCTTTTTTGGCAAGGCGATCGCCCTTCTACGCCCCAGCTAACTGGCTAAAGCGCAGAGAAAAATTTGATCAGGTTCAAAAAAAACTTTTAATCTCCCTCGACTGCCGCCACAGATCTGACGGAATTGGCCAAGAATCGGGGAAGATTCAGCAATTATAAATTTGGAAAATTACGACGAATTCATGGGTTTAGCCGAGGCAGAGTGTTCAAGCATGAAAGCAAGGAGATGCTGCCAGCTTTCAAACACTAAGTAACAGGT
>CASBQX010000019.1 GCA_949127925.1 Synechococcales cyanobacterium PMM_0002 | reverse complement strand
GAACTGGCTCTGCAAGCCCGACAACATATGGCCTGCCTGCAACAGACGGGGCAGATACAGACCTATGAATATGCTCTGGGGTTGCAGGGCGAAGAGCGCTATTTTGAAGCCCGCCTAGCGCGCTGTGGCGATCGCTCCTATGTAGCAACCGTGCGCAACATCACCGAACGCCAGCGGGTTGAACGCGCCCTGCAAGCACAAGAAGCGTTTTTGCGGTTAATCCTCGACAATATCCCCCAATATATTTTTTGGAAGGATAGAAATTTGGTTTACCAAGGGGCAAACCAGTTATTTGCTGATGCGGCAGGGTTGGCTAGTCCCAGTGAGGTGATTGGCAAAACCGATGCCGAGCTTTGGGACGAGGTGCAGACAGAGCGGTTTCGGGCAATCGATCACCAGGTGATGGCAACCGATGTGCCTTCCCTGCACCAGATCCGTCGCAAGCTTCATGCCGATGGGCGAGAAATTTGGCAAGACGTGAGCAAAGTGCCAATTCACGATGCCGACGGTGATGTGATTGGGGTGTTGGGCACCTACGAAGACATTACCGAACGGCGCTGGGCAGAAACAGCACTGGCTCAACGCGAACAGTATTTAGCGACGTTGGTGGAGGTGCAGCGGCGACTGCTGGCCTGCGATCGCCAAGACGATATTTATAGTGCAGCGTTGGCACTGTTGGGCAAGGTGGCAGGTGCCAGCCGAGCCTATGTATTTAAAAACAGCCATGACGCAGCAGGACGGCGGCTGATGAGCCAAGAAGCTGAGTGGTTCGCGGCAGGTGTCTCGTCCCAAATCGATCACCCTAGTCTGCAAAATCTTCCCTATGCAGAGGTTACAGCTCAACTAGAGCCGCTTTTATCTCGGGGCGATGTTTATTCTGGCATTGTGGCTACGATGTCGGAGTCAGAGCGGGCGCTGTTGGAACCGCAGGGGATTTTGTCGATTCTGATTTTGCCACTGAGTGTGAATGGTGAGTTTTTTGGCTTTATTGGGTTTGATAATTGCGTTGAAATGCGGGCCTGGGAACCCTCAGAAGTTGATTTGCTGAGAGCTGGAGCCGCTGCGATTTCACTAGCGTTAGAGCGATCGCAAGCCGTTACCGCCCTGCGCCTCAGCGAAGCTCGCTATCGACTATTGGCCGAAAATTCCACTGATTTGATTGCCCGTTATCTGCCTAGCGGCATATACTGCTATGCCTCGCCCGCCTGTCGAACGCTATTAGGATACGAGCCGCATGAAATGCTGGGGCGATCGCACTTCAGCTTCATCCATCCACAAGACATTGATCGAGTGCGCTACCGTCACTCCGAAACATTGGCCGCCGCCCATCAAGGTAGCCCAGAAGCCAGTCCCTATCGCTACCGGATTCGGCGCAAAGATGGCGAATACCTCTGGTTTGAAACCAAAGACAAGGCCATCTTAGACCCCGAAACGGGTCAGGTGAATGAAATTGTTGCTACCTCTAGAGATATTACCGAACGCAAACAAGCCGAAAATTTGCTGGCAGGGCAAAAGCAAATCCTAGAAATGATTGCGACCAATGCCAACCTGAGCGATGTGCTCAACGGCCTGGTGTACTTTATTGAAGCTCAGATCGACAGGGTTGTTGGCTCCGTGTTGCTGCTTGATGCCGATGGCATTCACATGCGCCACGGGGCAGCACCAAACCTGCCCACTGACTACATTGAGCAAATTAATGGGGCTGCCATTGGCTCTAACGTTGGCTCCTGTGGTGCGGCCATGTATCGACGTGAACCCGTCATCGTCAGCGATATTATCGAGCATCCGCTGTGGAAAGGCTACCAAGATCTCGCCCGCCGTCATCATCTGCGATCGTGCTGGTCGATGCCCATTTTTTCGTCTCAAGGGGCGATCTTAGGCAGCTTTGCGCTATACCGTCAATATCCCTGTGAGCCAACGCCTCAAGACTGGCAACTGCTGGAGATGGCCACCCGGCTAGCGGGGATTGCGATTGAGCAAAAGCTAGCCGAAGAAGCTCTGCAAACGGCTGAAATTAAATATCGGGGCATCTTTGAAAATGCAGTAGAAGGCATTTTTCAGACCACGCCTGAGGGGCGCTATATTACCGTCAATCCAATGCTGGCGCGGCTCTATGGGTATGATTCTCCAGCAGATTTGAGCAGCAGTTTAACCAATATTCAGCATCAACTGTATGTCGATCCCAATCGCCGCCGCGAATTTACGCATCTGATTGCAGAACAGGGAGAAGTTTTAGGGTTTGAATCGCAGGTGTATCGCAAAGATGGGAGCATCATCTGGATTGCTGAATCGGCGCGGGCGGTGTACGATGGCGCGGGCAATTTGGTGGGCTATGAAGGCACGGTAGACAATATTACCCAGCGCAAACAGGTAGAGGCCGCGTTGCTGAATCGCGATCACCTGTTGCAGGGAGTTGCGGCGGCAACCCAGTGTTTGTTGACCAATGCCGACTCCACGCAAGCGATTCCCCAAGCGCTAGCTATTTTGGGCGAGGCGGCACGGGTTGACCGGGCTTATATCTACGAAAATCACCCGCATCTTGACTCGGGTGAGCTGGCCATGAGCCTGCGCTATGAGTGGTTGCGATCGCCAATCTCCTCCGGCATCCATCAACCCTATTGGCAAAATCAACCTTATAGCACCTTTAGTGGAGGTCGCTGGTATGAGACCTTTGCCGCCGGACACGCGATTAGCCGCACAGCGCAAGAGTTTTGCGCAGCCGAACGCGAAATTTTGGAGCGCGACGGGATTCTGTCGCTGATTATGGTGCCCATTTTTATTGGGGAAGAGTTCTGGGGCTATATTGGGTTCGATGATTGCCAGAGCGAACGGCAGTGGTCTAACAGTGAAGAATCGATTTTGGTGGCGATCGCCGCTAGCCTTGGCGGTGCTATCAGCCGACAGCGCACCGATGAACAAATGCGGCATCAAGCCTTTCACGATACCCTCACCGGGTTGCCCAACCGCACAATGTTCAACCATCAGATCCATCTGCTGCTGGCTCGTGCCCACCGCACCGCAGAAACCTTTGTCGTCATGTTTTTGGATCTCGATCACTTCAAAACCATTAATGACACCTTGGGCCATTCGATTGGCGATCAGCTCTTAAAACAATCAACTCAGCGCCTGCTAACCTGCCTGCGCGAAGAAGACATCATTGCGCGCTGGGGTGGCGATGAGTTTACGCTGCTGTTTCCAGAGATTAACTCCGTGGAGGCGGCGGCTAAGATTGCCCAGCGGATTTCCTATGCGCTCAAACCCGTTTTTTGTCTAGAAACCCACGAACTGCGCATTACTAGCAGCATTGGCATTGCCCTCTATCCTCAAGACGGTAAAGATGCCCAAACGCTAATTAAAAATGCCGATGCAGCACTCTACCGAGCCAAAGATCGCGGCCGCAACAACTACCAGTTTTATACGCCCACACTCAATTCCCAAGCATCAGAACGACTAACGCTCGACAGCAGCCTCCACTATGCATTAGAGCGCAACGAATTCCAACTCTACTACCAGCCTCAAATCAATATCTTGACCGGAGAAGTGACCCAACTGGAGGCGCTGCTGCGCTGGCAGCATCCGCACCAAGGACTTGTTTCACCGCAAACTTTTATCGCTTTGACAGAAGATAACGGCTTGATTGTGCCGATTGGTGCCTGGGTGCTGCGCACAGCCTGTATGCAAATTAAGGCTTGGCAACAGGCGGGCTGTGCGCCGCTGCGGGTGGCGGTGAACCTGTCTGCTCGGCAGTTTCAACAGCCCAACTTGGCAGAACAAATTGGCCAAATTTTGGCAGAAACGGGAGTGTCGGCTACCTGCCTGGAGCTAGAAATTACCGAAACGGCTGCAATGCGGGATGTTGAATTTACTACGACCCTGCTGCATAACCTGCGGCTGATGGGAGTGCGCATTGTGCTGGATGACTTTGGCACCGGCTATTCGTCATTGGGCTACTTGAAGAAATTTCCCCTGCACGCGCTCAAAATTGATCAATCCTTCGTGCAAGATTTGGCCGATAGCTCCGATGATGTGGCGATTATCACGGCCATTATTGCGCTGGGGCGGGGGTTGAATCTTAGTGTTGTCGCCGAGGGGGTAGAAACATCTTCCCAACTGGCTAAGCTGCGATCGCTACACTGCGAAGCAATCCAAGGCTACCTATTTAGCCGTCCGCTAGATGTGTCTACGGCAACCCAATTTCTCCAACACAACCAACCTCGATCCAACTTAAAGCAATTGGATAATTTAACCGCAGGATGACGAATTAAACCTCATGCACCCTCACCCAAAGGCTTCTAAAATATTTTTGTGGAGAGTTCTTATCTGCAATTTCTTTGCAAGGAACGTCTCCAATGCGTTTGAGTGAACCATCATCGCTAAGCAGTTGAAATTGCTGCTCTCGACCTGGATAAAACAAGATCCCTTCGGGTCGAAAATCTGAGGGTAAACCAATGATCTCCAAGCGCTGAGGAGTTTGGTCTAATCCAGACCATTGATAGAGCGCAAACTGATCGCTACTATCATAGGCTCCTGCCACAATTAGATAGCACTGTTCACGCTGCCAATATTCAATGCTGCGGATCCCTAGACCGCCTAGATCGAGTTCTATCGGCTTGCCAAAATTTGCCTTTGTCCCCTTCTTCTCGACCAGCTTACGCGGATTTTTTAGCGGTAATAATAACGCTTTGCCCTGAATAATCGGGTTGCGAAAGCCAATTAACAAGTGTCCCTTAGGTGTAATGGTTAAACCTTCAATATTTAAACCACCTGCTGATTTGGGCGGTATCTTTTCTGCCGCTTCCAACTGATAGCATTTTAGTCGTTTATCATTAAACATATCCCTCAGAACAAGTTGCGTATAGGAACGGCCTACTTGTTCAAACTCAATCCCATTGGAGCTACTCAGTCGATTGGCAAAAAACTGATGGCGGGCTGGCTTAAATTTACCCTTGCTGTTTCTGCCATGTGAGGTAATCCAGTAGATCATCCCATCTAGCTGAGCTACCGCTTCCAAGTCTGTTTCTTCGCCGTTAGGGTTATTGTCAAAGTAGTGATTTATATCAACCTCCATCGGCTTGCCCGACCGATCAGCCTGATAGATTCTTAACAGGTTGTCTTCATCATTAGCTACTACAAAATGATCCTCTCCGAGCGCGATCGCCCCTGAGGCATCACAGATTTGCTCATGCTGTAGCTCTTGCTCTACAGTACACCTGATTTTTTTCATTTGGTTGCCTCCTGCCCCTTTTTTCTACCCTGCATCTTTCGCCGACATCCCATCCCCCTGTGTCCCAAAATACCAGAGGACGGCGGCAGCTTCTGCTCGGGTAACCGGCTTTTTGGGCTGAAATAGCGTCGTGTAGCCAAAGGCTCGCCGAATGTTGGCGAGGTCGGAGTTTTGGTAGTCGGCTAGCACCGCTCGCAGTGCTTTGGGATCAATCCGTGGCGTATCTTGGAACCCCCAGGTTTGCTGTACGGCATCGAGCGTGGCATTGGGCAATGCTTGACGGGTATCGAGGGGGGTTTTCCACAGAATTAGGTCTTCTCGGGTGAGGGGCGCGTCGGGTCGAAAGGTTACCGTGGTGGAATTGCCCGAAAGCGGACTGGGAATGATCCCAGCAGTGGCTAGACCCTGAATCGCGGCAAAATCGGCATCGCTGCGGGGAACGTCTTGAAATGCAGGTTGGTCTGTCGCGACTGCCAGCCGAATTTGGTTACCAGGTCGGGTGGCATAGAGGCGGTTATTGGCCGCGACTAACCAGCGGGCAAACTCGCGCCGCGTGATTACCTGATTGGGCTTAAACTCTTGGCCTGAGCTAACGTTTAACACGCCCAATTGCGCCAAATCAGCTAAGTAGGGCTGTAGCTCTGCTGGCGCTTGGGTCAGGTCGCCAAACTGCTGGGGAGTGGCGATCGCCCCTGTAGCAACCGGACTAGGGCTGCCCGCTGGAGCGGTAGAGGTGGGCAGCAGCGGCCCAATAAAATTGCGATCGCCCGCTTGAGGCAAAGCTGTAAAACCAGATCCAGGCACAGAAGCGGTTGGAGATGCGAGTTGATCAAAGGGAGCAGGGGTTGCCGCTACCTCCCCAGTCTCAAGCTGCCTATAGGTGAGTGAAAAATCTGTAGGGCTAGCGGGTGCAGGGGTGGGAGCAGCGGGGCTTGCCGCGCTGGCAGCAGCCAAATTTAGCGTTACCTGTAGCCCACTTTTAGTGGCGCGCAGGCTGTCTAGCGGGGAAGTGCCATTAGCCGCTAGCTGCCAACCATTAGACTGAAATGCCTGCTGGTAAAACTGCTGCACTTGCGTCGCCGAGTCGGGGGTGAGCCAGCGGGTCAAGACAGCAGGGCGATCCGCGCTCTGCGCAGGCAAGCCAACGCCGCTAGCAGTTCCAGCACCGCCAGCACCGCCAGAAACACTACTAACATCACTGCCAGCACTAGCAGCCGCCGCCGTCACAGCTTGCAGCGCCGCACCTGGATAAATCGGAATCTCACTGGGAAAATCGGGTGGCAGGCTAGCGGTGGCTCGCAGATCCGGGGCAGTGCTGGGGCTACCAAACCCGCCTGCCCCAGTTTGCAGCTGGGGATCAGCCGCCAGCGATCGCTCTAACGGACTCGTCAACGAGCCGCTAGCGCAAGAGGCGAGCGGCAGCGTCAAACTCAGAGCGATCCCCATCCACACCGTAGAATGTCTTAAACGCAACACATCAACTCTCAAAACACATGCTCCTCCTACGCTAGCGCAGGGCGTCCCCCCTGTGGCCATAATCTGTGCAGGATTAGGAGGATTTGAGGATGGAATGTTGAGTGACGGGTGAGTCCATTAAGCTGTAGGGGTAGAGCGGCTAGCCACTGCCAGCGCAATTCTAGAAAACCCGCTGAATAACAGGCTAATTCCTACCAATACGCCAATGGCAAACGCTCCATCAAACGGCCATTGCGCCCAAATCAGACCGCCTAACAACAGCGTAGTGACGCCATTTCCTAGTAACCAAACCCAGCTAGATTGGGGTCGCACTTGAAAGGCAAAGGCAATCTCAAAGATACCTTCAATCAATAGGAAGATACCAAGAGTCAGCGTTAAGGTTAGAACGCCTTGTAGAGGATTTGCTAATAAGAATACGCCTGTTGCAGTATAGAGCAGACCCAGCAAGAGTTTCCAAACAAAACCCGTTTCAGCGCGGGACTGAATGGCATAGGCCAGTTTGGAAACACCGCTAAATACCAAAATCCAGGCGATCCAAATTTCTGCTGTCAGCGTGCTGAATGAGGGAAAGGCGATCGCGGCCACACCTGCCAGAATTAGCAGCACCCCAATAATAATCGAACTGCTGACGCTAGACTTCAGCTCGGTTGGTTGATTAGAAACATTTGCATTCATTGTGATGTCCTGGTTACCAAATTTGTATCCGTACAGGGGGTAATACGGGAAAAGTGAGTCAAGCAGGAGTAAATCTGGTAGGGTGAAATGCATGGAAAGTGCAACTGCCATTTTTTTAACAGAGATCCCCCAAGAGGACT
>CASBQX010000018.1 GCA_949127925.1 Synechococcales cyanobacterium PMM_0002 | reverse complement strand
CGCACTCACCTGTTACTTAGTGTTTGAAAGCTGGCAGCATCTCCTTGCTTTCATGCTTGAACACTCTGCCTCGGCTAAACCCATGAATTCGTCGTAATTTTCCAAATTTATAATTGCTGGTGGGCATTGGTGACTTCGATCAAATCGTGAATAGCTGGCAGCCGACTATAAAAATCGTCAACATTCATCGCTATAGTCAACCCAGAGTAGGCATGCTTTAAAGTTGTTCAAGATTGCAGGCAAGTTAATGTCCGATGGCCTTTTGTGAAACCTGTGGAAAATGGAATTCAGGCAGAATGGCAAACCTTCCCAGCAACGACTCACTGCGAACAGACGGATCGGATATTGAATCTTTCCATCTATCCCTTTTCGGGCTTAAATAGGGAAACAGGTAGATATTTGGCATAAAAGCGACATTGGTGAGGACTATTTTTGCCTTAAAAATAGTCCTGACAACCTCAGCTTCCCGATTGATGATTAACTTGCACTGCTGGGATTAACGTTGATAGGTAATGGATGCCCCTAAACGTCAGAATGCACCTGTCGTGAACCTTGACACTTGAACCGCAACACTTGAGCGCGTTGCAGCTGCTTGTCGGCTAAGGTGGCGAAGCGTAACCTCAGCCGACATATCCACAAACATGTGATCAATACTTTAGTGATACATTAACGCATCTCGTGGCGATTGACACTGTGCAGGGCAGCGCGAATCTGGAGCCTCAAACAAGAGCTTAAGCCCTTGGCTAGCTCTTGTTAACGATAGCTTAATTTATGCCGCAGACTTAGTTTATGCCGCAGAGTACTGGTTACATTGGCAGACTCTCAACCGGACACGTTGACCTCATAACCCAGATATCTGTTTGATCGATTAGATAAAGTCTCTCGCTGAGGTAAAGATTTGAGTTAAGACATCGATATGATTGGCTGATGGCTAAATAGATGATATTTTTCACCTGCCGATGCCCTCGATCGCCTCGTTTCTGGTAATCCTTGACTCTGCTTGCTTCAATCCCTTAACCCCTGCCTTTTGTGTCTGACATTAAACAGCCCTCCCGATCGCTAGCTGGAATTGCTGGCATTGTGGCAGTTGCCACAATCATCAGCAAGCTATTTGGCCTATTTCGACAACAGGCGATCGCTGCTGCATTTGGGGTAGGCCCTGCATTTGGCGCGTTCAATTTTTCCTATGTGATTCCTGGCTTTTTGCTGATTTTGCTAGGCGGGATCAACGGCCCCTTTCACAGTGCGATCGTCAGCGTGTTGGCCAAACGGAAACGGGAAGAAGTTGCGCCGATCGTAGAAGGAATTACGACGCTGGTCGTCGGCATTTTGCTGCTGGTATCGGTCGGGCTATTTTTCTTTGCACAGCCGATCATGACTGTGGTGGCTCCAGGGCTATTCATTAGCGCTGCTGAAGCGACCCGTAACGGCATGACGCCAGAAACATTTCAGGTGCTGCAACAAACCAAGGCGATCGCCATCCAACAGTTTCAAATTATGGCTCCTATGGCCACGCTAGCTGGGCTGATCGGCATCGGTTTTGGCACCTTAAATGCGACCAATCAATACTGGTTGCCCTCGATCAGCCCCCTGTTTACCAGCGTTACCGTGCTGATTGGACTCGGCGGGCTGGCCTGGTATTTGGGCGATCGCATTTCAGACCCCCAATACGCCATGCTAGGCGGGGCAGTCTTAGCGTGGTCAACCCTAGCGGGAGGGCTGCTGCAATGGCTGGTGCAGCTGCCTGCGCAGTGGAAGTCAGGATTAGGCGGGCTGCATCTCCGCTTCAATTTCCGCGACCCTGCCGTCAAGGAAGTAATCAACATCATGGGACCTGCGACCTTTTCGTCGGGCATGATGCAGATCAACGTGTGGACTGATTTATTCTTTGCGTCCTTTATTCCCAATGCAGCGGCAGCCGTGTCTGCGATGGGCTATGCCGGACTCCTGGCACTCACACCGCTAGGAATTTTTTCTAACGTCATTTTAGTGCCCCTGCTGCCCCTCTTTTCTCGACTGGCCGTACCCGAACAGTGGCCAGAGCTAAAGTTGCGGATTCGCCAAGGCTTGATGATAACAGCGCTGACAATGCTACCCTTCAGTGCATTGATCTGCGCCCTATCGCTGCCCCTAACGCGAGTAGTCTACGAGCGCTACGCCTTTCGCTTAGAAGATTCAACCTTCACGGCAACCATCTTGATCGCCTACGCCGTGGGGATGTTTGTGTATTTGGGTCGAGACGTGCTGGTGCGGGTGTTTTATGCCCTAGAAGATGCCAACACGCCCTTTCGCATTAGCATCGTTAATATTTTTCTCAACGCTGTGCTGGATTTTATCCTGGTCAAACCGTTTGGAGCTGTGGGGTTGGTGCTAGCCACAGTTGGCGTCAATGTGATCTCAATGGTGGTGATGTTAGCGGTGTTAGATCGTCGGCTCAACGGTCTGTCGCTGCGGCAGTGGGCCGCACCGATCGCGCTACTGGCTCTGAGTAGTGGAGCTTCAGGGCTAGCGGCTTGGGGCACACTGCGTGGCTGTGAGCGGCTGTGGGGCACTGAGGGATTCTTCAATTTGCTGTCACAGCTGTGTCTTGCCGGAGCGGTGGGGCTGGGCGTCTATGCGTTCTTGGTCAGCCGCCTTCACCTACCCGAAGTGGATATGTTTATCAACCGCATTCGTCAGCGATTCTTGAAGAATAGAAGCCAGTAGAGCCTTAATAGCTCTCTGGTTTTTCTCTCTGGCCTCAAGGTTGAGCCACACGTTGGTTTAGTGAGGCC
Organism: Synechococcales cyanobacterium PMM_0002; assembly: GCA_949127925.1. GTDB lineage: Bacteria > Cyanobacteriota > Cyanobacteriia > Elainellales > Elainellaceae > CASBQJ01. The sequence continues at coordinate 4,835 of CASBQX010000018.1, read as the reverse complement.
AATTTTGCCCAGCCTGTTGCAGCACATAGGCGGCTACATCTGCAATTTCGGCGGGAGTTAGCCGAGTTTTATAGGCAGACATATTGGCTTTGCCGTTGGTGACAATTTGGGCGATCGCCTCTGAGGTTCCATAGCCATTTCGCTCCAACGCTTTCTGTTTTAGGTTCTTGCCGCCGCGAATGATGTTGCCACCGTTGAGATGGCAGCCCATGCAATGCACCTCAAACACCTGGGCACCATTTTCCAAATCGCCAGCCCAAGCAGGCATAACGCAGCCAGGAATTAGCCAACACAAAAGGCATAGAGTCAGGCAAGCAAATTTCATTATAGAGATGGGGCTTAGGGGGCACGGTGTAAAAAACTGAGTAAAAACTTAACTATACCCGTGCTCTGCGAGGAAGGCGGGGGTGAGCGTCTCAGCCTCGGAGGCAGAGAGCAGATCTTCTAGTTGGGCTACGGCAGTGGGATTGGGAGACGTTCCCAGCCGCAGAAATTTTTCCACGTACTTGCCCAAGACATCTCCCTCTAAATTGACGCGATCGCCCACCTTCAGATAGCTCAAATTTGTCTCTGCATAGGTCAGCGGAATCACAGCCACCTTAAACCAGCGGCCTGTCGGGTTGCAATCCGCTACAGTGAGGCTGATGCCATTAATGCTAATGCTACCCTTGGGCACTATGTAGCGTGAAGCCCGGGGATCAGCTACCGTAAAGCTCATTTCCCAGGATGTGGCCGTCTGGGTGGATGCCTCTAAATATCCGACGCCATCCACATGCCCCGTGACAAAATGCCCTCCCAGCTTGCTCCCCACCCGTAGCGACGGTTCCAGATTCACCGGAGTGCTGTCTAGTCGCTGGTTTAAAACTGTGCGATCGAGGGTCTCGGGAGAAACAGCCGCCACAAAACCCGTTGCCAGAATCTGCGTTACGGTCAAGCAAACGCCGTCTACGGCCACACTATCGCCCAACTCCAACCCCAATAGAAGGCGATCGCCGCCCGGTTCACAGGCAATTTGAAGCTCATTTTCTCCCCACGGATGAACTGTGCCAATGGCCTGAATCAATCCAGTAAACATAGTTTGCAAACGGTATTTTAGGGATGAGGAGGATCTATTGATTCAGGTGCTAACTCTTTAATCCTGCATGATGAAGGCAAACTGTTTCCCTATTCTTTGTCAAACCTTCAAAATTGATAATAGGGATTCATCCCAACTTCAGGGCATACTTAAGTTCAATATAATATTTTTAGTAGTCTGCCTTGAGCTTAAGGATGATTTTGAGCTTACTTTTAAGCTTAAAGACAATATCTTGAGGTTGGAGCCGATTAAAGCCGCTTTTAATTTAGATCTTGATCATCCCTACCGAGGCTAGTATGAATATACCCTTTTTATTCTGGCTCGCTAAATCGTCAGGATTTTAGGTGGGATGCATTGGGTTATAGGGCTGGACGTTATGGTGTGGAGGCAACTCAAATCTGCCAATTTGAGCCGATTTCACTCCAGTCCGTCCGCGCTGAGGTTCCATTTCCTGATTGCTCAACGGATTCTAGAGGCTAAGTGAATGATTGAAATGAAAGTCGCTGGAATTGCCCTCGAAGCAGCAACCCGTAATCCAATCGTGCTGCTGAGGGATGCTTCGGAGCGACGGCAACTTCCCATCTACATTGCTCAAGATCAGGCGAGGGCGATCGCCAATGCCCTAGAAAACCAAACACCGCCTCGTCCCCTCACGCATGACCTAGTCGTCAACCTAATGAACGAATGGGACATGTCCGTTGAACGTGTGGTCATTCATTCTCTACAAGACAACACGTTCTACGCCATTTTGACTGTGCGCCAAGGCGAAGTTAGAAAAGAGCTGGACGCTCGACCTAGTGATGCGATCGCCATTGCCCTGCGCACCCATAGCCCGATCTGGGTGATGGAAGAAGTGGTGGCAGATGCCTCTATCCCAGTAGACCGCGATGCTGATGAAGCAGAACGGCAGGAATTTCGTGATTTTCTCTCGAACCTGCGCCCAGAAGATTTTACGCAGCGGGGGCCGTCGAAGAGTGGAGATGGGGGAAATTAAAGGTTGGGAAGCAGGGTACACCTGCCACTTTCTGACTACCTAAATCCCTCACCTATACCTGCTATGCGTTTCCGTCGTTTTGGCAAAACTGAGCTGCGGCTGTCCTTGTTCTCTCTGGGGATGATGCGCTGCTTGGCGTCGGCAGAAATAGCTCAACAGACCATAGAGCGGGCGATCGCGTTTGGCATCAATCATATTGAAACGGCTCAAGGCTATGGGAATAGCGAGCCGTATTTGGGAGCGGCTCTGCGGCAAGGCGTGGGCGCGGCGCGCGAGCAGCTTTACATCACCACCAAAATTCCGCCGACGCCCGATGCGGCAACGATGGCGCAGGCAATTGAGCAGTCGCTAGAGCGGTTGGGGCTAGAGTATATCGACTGTTTGGCCATTCATGGGCTAAACACCTGGGAGCATCTGGCCTGGATAGAGGCGGCAGATGGGTGCATGGCCGCAGTGCGGCAGGCGATCGCCACCGGGCATGTCCGCCATGTGGGATTTTCAACCCATGCCCCGCTAGATATTATTTTGCGGGCGATCGCTACCGATCAGTTTTCGTTCATCAACCTGCACTATTACTATTTCAACCAGCGCAATGCACCTGCGATCGCCCTGGCAGCTCAGCAAGATCTAGGAATTTTTATCATCTCGCCAGCCGATAAAGGTGGCTTGCTCTACACGCCATCGGCAACGCTGCAAGCCCTGTGTCATCCGCTGACGCCGTTAGAGGTGGGCTATCGGTTTCTACTCAGCGATCGCCGGATTAGCACTCTCAGCCTTGGTGCAGCCACTCCCGACGAACTTGATGCTTCTTTAGCCGTGGCTGACCAAGACGAGCCTTTGACGCAGGCAGAGGCACAGATCCTGGAACATCTAGAGCAGCAGCAGGCGGTTTTGGGACGCGATCGCTGTAGCCAGTGCCATGCCTGTCTGCCCTGCCCCGAGGAAATCAACATTCCTGAAGTGCTGCGGCTGCGCAACCTAGCCGTCGCCTACGACATGACCGCTTACGGCAGCTACCGCTACGGCATGTTTGAAAAAGCGGGTCACTGGTTTCCAGGGCGCACAGGCGATCGCTGCACCGACTGTGGCGACTGCCTGCCCCGCTGCCCTGAAACGCTAGATATCCCCCAGCTGCTGCGGGATAGCCATGCTCGACTAGGAGGCACCCCTCGCCGCCGTTTATGGGACTAGGCAACTCAGATGGCAACTCAGATAGGGCGGCTAAACCTGGGTGAGCATTTCTCCAGATAGATTTCAGCTTTTCTGCGCCCATCCCCCAGAGGGGGATGTTACCCTAAAAGGGCATGACAGCGCTGCTGGCGTTTGATTTGGTGCAGGGCGAGACCCTGTGGCCATTCAACCGTTGACTCAGACGCTAAGTTTGATCTTCATGACAGTCGATTCGATTATTTAAAGAAGAGGTATACCGCGTGGTCGCGTCTCCCGAAAAACTGCAACAGCAAACCGTAAACGAAACGTTAGAAAGTGGCGGACATACTCATCACTCGCATTCCCCCGAGGGGGGCGATCGCGTTGCCGTTCTATTAATGGGCTATGGCGAAGTCGAGAGCTACGAAGATTTTGCCAACTATAACGAACAGGCGCTCAACCTACTGACCGCCAAGTTTGCTCCGGTTCCCCTGTGGATTTATCCCCCCCTGGCTAAACTGCTGGCCATGTTTGACCTACACGAGTGGGATCACCAGCACGACCATTTTATTTCTCCCCACAACGCCATTTTTGAGCAACAGCGCGCTGGCATTGAGCAGCATTTGCAGGAAAAATGGGGCGAACGGGTCAAGGTCTTCAAGGCGTTCAACTTTTGCGCGCCCTTCCTACCCGAACAGGTGTTAACCCAAGTTAAAGCAGAAGGCTTCGACAAGATTCTGATTTATCCCCTGCTGGTAGTCGATTCCATCTTTACTAGCGGCATTGCCGTCGAACAGGTCAACAAAGCTCTTACCCTACTCAGCGATAGCAGTCAGCACTGGGTTCAAGGGCAGCGCTATATTCCATCCTTCTACAACGAGCCAGAGTACATCGACTTGATGGCGCAAATGGTAGAAGAAAAAATCCGTCAGGATCTGGCCGTGGCGCACTTGCCATCGCAAACAGCCATTGTGCTGATGAATCACGGGTGCCCCCACAAGGCGAAAGGCTTTACCTCTGGCATTGATGAAAGCCAATTCCTGTATGAACGGGTGCGCGAAAAGCTGATCCATCGGTATCCCTTGATTTCTGTTGGCTGGTTGAACCACCAAACGCCGCTGATCGATTGGACTCAGCCCAATGCTGATCTAGCTGCCAAAAACCTGATCGACTTGGGGGCAACAGCGCTGGTCTTTATGCCAATTGGCTTTGCCACCGAGAACCACGAAACCCTGCTAGATGTAGACCATATTATCCACGGTCTGCGCCGCAAGCATCCTGAAGTGACCTATGTGCAGATGCCCTGCGTCAACGATCGCCCCGAGTTCCTCAAAATGGCAGCCACCTGGGCTGATCCCCAAATTGCGGCGCTGTTCGAGGAACAAGCCCTCGCGGTGAACCCCCAGTTGGCAGTGGAGCAGGCTAAAGCCCACACCCACGACCATCACCACGGGCACGATGGCCACAGCCATGACGATGATCACCATCACCATTAAGCAGTCAGCAGAGCACCATTAGACTTGAGTGCGCCAAATCACACATAACGTAGGGGCGGTTCCGTGAACCGCCCCTACGTTATTTTTGCTAATTTGTTCGTACGGTTAGCTTTTGAGCATG
>CASBQX010000017.1 GCA_949127925.1 Synechococcales cyanobacterium PMM_0002 | reverse complement strand
CTGTAGTTTTAGCCCTCACCCCCAGCCCCTCTCCCAAAGGGCGAGGGGAGCCGGAAAAGCTTTCAAAGTCCCTCTCCCCAGGGAGAGGGCTTAAAGCCTTCGGCATACATGAAAAGGGTGAGGGAAAACTCTGGGTTTCAAGTTAGACGAGGTTTAAGTACGAAAATCTATATGAACTTAGATTAACCTTGAAACTCAGCAAGTTTATTGAGGTTCGAGACACTAAATAGTTAAGTTTAGCAATCAAACCGAAAAACGATTCAGTTGTCGCCGGAGTTCAGTCCACGGGCTTGGGTGGCAAGCTCTGATCTGCAAATTGCATCTATGCTGAATTGGTGCTGAAAAATCGCAACTAGGTTCCCATGGCGCTTACATCGCTGCATCAGATGTTAGGGGTGCTCGAAACTCAAGAGAACTGGCACACGCGGCGACACTTTCAAGCCGTGCTAGCTTGTTGGTCAGACGTGGTAGGTTCGGCCGTGACGGCTCAAACTCGCCCGATTTCCATTCAGCGGCAGGTGTTGCAAGTGGCCACCTCTAGCTCTGCTTGGGCGCAAAATCTCATGTTTGAGCGGCAGCGGATTTTAACCAAATTAAACGGTCGCGTCTCTAGTCCCCTCACCGATATCCGCTTCTCTACAGCTCTATGGAAACGCCCCCTGCGCTCGAATGCAGCGGCTGATGAAACTTCAGAGCAGATCAAACTATGGCAAGCCCATCCAAGCCGGGTAGCTTTGCCTGAAACCGAGTCCTCAAGGCTGCCAAATCCACCGCTGCGTGATCCCAAAACGGCTTTCGATGCCTGGGCAAAACAGATACAAGCGCGATCGCGTCAGTTACCCCTCTGTCCGACCTGCCATTGCCCCACGCCCCCCGGAGAACTGCAACGCTGGGCCGTCTGCTCACTCTGTGCGGCCAAGGGCTGGTAACCGCTCGATCACGGGTTCTGATCTAACGTTTCCTGAAAAGGCTCCCGGAATTGTGTAGTTAATCGAGCTGAGTTCCATGAGTTCGGTAAATCTTCAGTGAACTTGCTGCACAAAAGCTGAATTTAGCAAATGCCCCTTCATGATAGGGAGGCAGCAGGGGCGACTGCCATTTGTATAGACATTTTCGTGAACGTAAAAAATTATTTAAAGATGTTCTGGAGATCGGTTTTCACTGATCCCCAACTGGTTTGGTCAAAAACCTAGGCCGTTTCTTAACGATCTGTTGAAGTTATGGGAACACTTAAACAGTGTGTATCTTTGCGAATCCAATTCTGAAAACAATCTAAAACTTCAGGTTTTGTTCGGGATCGCTACAAGCCTTGCCAACTAGCCATTACACCTCCTGATTTGGTTAATAACGAACCAAAATCATTGATCAGCAATGGCCTTAAGAAATTCAGTTCCTATCCTTTTTACGAAGCAGCGTCCCCCCATGAGCAATATCACTCACAGCGTTTCAGCGTGCCGCCGTTGTTCTCACTACCGCTCAGAAGGTAGACGCGGCGGACAATGTAGCGTGTTGGGTGCCTCCGTGCAGGGGCAGTGGAGCGCATGCGCTGCCGCCCAACCCCTATTTGGACCCGCGATCGCCCCGAGTTTCTCAAGGATTTCAGACCAGGCGATCGCCCTAGAAGAACTGATTACGGCGCTCAAAGTCGGCACAGAAGCATTAGAGCCCACCTCCTTAGAGAGCCATTCACATGCTGAAATTTACTTCGCCAGTGAACTTGAAGCCACTCCAGGAGCAGTTGGCTCTTTGGCGGCGGCTGGAGCCTGGTAGGTTGGCTCCAAACTGCACCCAAAGCGCTGTAAACTAGGCATTGAAGATTTGTTCAAATAGATAAATCGCATCATGGATATTTTGTCTTTGGGCTGGGTTTCGCTGCTAGTGGTGTTCACCTTCTCCATTTCGTTAGTCATTTGGGGTCGCAACGGCTTCTAAACAGCCGCTGCATATAGCATTTAGCGGTTAAGCGATCAACAAATATCAGCAATTTGATTATGAATCTGGATATGGATGTCGGAGTATCTCCCCTGAGCATTTTGGCGATCACCGCCCTAGTATTAATGCTGGCCATCACCGGAGGGGTACTTTATTTGACCGCTGTGGAATGGCGCGATCGCCGTCGTCAAGATCGCGAAAAGCGCGGACGCTAGCGGAGCTGTTGCTAATTTGGGCGGCAGGAAGTTCCTGCCGCCCATTTTTGCTCTAAGGTTTTGTGTAAAGATCGCAGAGCACAGCAGCGGACTGAGCCAGAGCTATAAAATACCGATGCAGCAATCGGATGCGACAGATGGTTAGGGGAAAAGCCTTTGAAATTTCAGGCTTCCCCAATCCTTCAAGTCCCCAGCCAATTGGAATTTGGATGAATTACTAGAATATTTAGTCACTAGAGAGTAGCGTATGACCCTAGCCCATGCAGCTGTCAATCAATCTTCTCAGCCAATTGTCGGATCTCATCCGCTTGACCCGCTGACAGCAGACGAAATTGCCACCGCCGTTGCGCTAGTTCGAGCAGAACGTCAAGTGGGTGACCACTTTCGGTTTCCTAGCGTGGTTTTACACGAACCCGCCAAAGCCTTCGTGCTCAGCTATCGACTGGGCGATGCCTTTGAGCGTGAGGCGTTTTTAGTGTTGCTCGATAACGAGACGGGCAACACCTACGAGGCGATCGCCTCCCTAACTCAGGGTAAGGTGACTAGCTGGCTGCAAATTCCCGGCGTCCAGCCCAATATCATGGCCGATGAACTGGTGGAATGTGAAGCCGTGGTCAAGGCTCACCCGGCCTTTCGAGACGCGTTGGCCAAACGGGGAATCACCGACTTGAACCTGGTGATGGTAGACCCATGGGCACCGGGCAACTTTGGCTTTGCCGATGAGGTCGGGATTCGCTTTTCGCGCTGCCTTTGCTATTTGCGGGCTACCCCCAACAGCAACGCCTACGCCCGCCCGCTCGATGGACTGGTGCCCGTCGTCGATCTCAACAAAATGGCAGTGATCCGGATTGAAGACCTTGGTACTATGCCCCCACCCCCCGAACCTGGAGAGTACGAAGCCCAGTTTCGCTCTGAGTTTCGCACCGACATCAAGCCGCTCCACATTACTCAGCCGGAAGGCCCTAGCTTTGACGTGGATGGGCATCATGTCCGCTGGCAAAAGTGGAACTTCCGCATTGGCTTTACTCCGCGTGAAGGCGTTGTGCTGCATACCGTGGGCTACGAAGACGAGGGTCAGCTGCGCTCTATTCTTTATCGCGCTTCGATGGCAGAAATGGTGGTTCCCTACGGAGATCCGCGCCCTCAGCACTATCGCAAAAATGCCTTTGACGTCGGCGAACATGGCGTTGGCATGTTGGCCAACTCGCTCAAACTCGGCTGTGACTGCCTGGGACACATTCACTATTTTGATGCGCATTTGACTAACAGCCGGGGTGAGGTGTCGGTGATTGAAAATGCTATCTGCATGCATGAAGAAGACTATGGCATTTTGTGGAAACATACCGATTGGCGTCGAGACAGTGCGGAAGTCAGGCGATCGCGGCGTCTCGTCGTTTCCTTTATTTCTACGGTTGATAATTACGAATACGGCTTCTTCTGGTACTTCTATCAAGACGGCACGATTCAATACGAAATCAAGCTGACGGGGATTTTACTCTGTGGCAGTTTGGCCGGATCGCCCAAATATGGCACAGTCGTAGCGCCTGAGGTGAATGCGATCAATCACCAGCACTTTTTCTGCATGCGGCTCGATTTCGATCTCGATGGCAGCGCCAACTCTGTCTATGAAGTCAACACTGAAGCTGAACCGATGGGTCCCGATAATCCCATGGGCAACGCTTTTTACGCCGTTTCTAGCTTGCTGCAAACGGAGCAAGCGGCACAGCGCATCGTTGACCCCTTGGCTGGGCGCTACTGGAAAGTCGTCAACCCTACTGTGCAAAATCGCTTGGGGCAACCGGTCGGGTTCAAAATTATTCCAGGCGATACCATTCTGCCCTTTGCCCATCCCGATTCTCCGATTATGAAACGGGCAGGGTTTATGGCCAAACACCTCTGGGTGACGCCCTATGCCGCCGATGAGCAATATCCGGCTGGCAAATACCCCAATCAAAACCCTGGCGATCAAGGGTTGCCCCAGTGGACTCAGGCAAATCGGGCGATCGCCAATACCGACGTGGTCGTTTGGTACAACTTTGGTCACCACCACATCCCACGGCCTGAAGACTGGCCAGTCATGCCAACGGCCTACTCCGGTTTCATCTTGAAGCCCGTTGGTTTTTTTGGTGCTAGCCCTGCTATGGATGTGCCGCCTAGCCCACGTCAGCAAGCAAGTTGCCATTGATTGCGATCGCACAGGGGGCTGAGCAGTTGCCTAATAGGGACATTGCAGTGCAATGTCCCTATCCCAAAGCCATGCTTTAGCCACTCAACTATCCCCAAGCTACGTTTTGGTACTTCCTCAAGCAGATCAGTCTGGATTGGATGGTTTTTTGGTCAAACCGCCCAGTGGTGATATTTTGATATCGCTAGTCCAGTCGGCACTGGTGCGCCAGATGATTTGGCCTATCGGTGAACATTAGGGCTACTGCAAACCCTAACCTTTCTTATTCTTTACAGTTTCTACATCAGCTTCAGCCGATTGGCTCTGATATTTCTTTAAAGGTTTTGTCTATACTACTGAACAGTAAAAGGTCTTAGAGCAAATACCCCGTGTTGCCCCCAGTCGTTAACGAAGGAGACTTCTTCCCCTTCAAATTTTGGTTCAATAGCAGTATTCAAGACGGAATGTACTACAGCAGTGAGTTGTACTATCGACTTCACACTGTTGATGCTAGGCAGCGGGCGCGGCTCTACCACTACGCTTGCAAGCTGTCTCGACAAAATGCAGTGGTGGTAACGGCCTCTGACAGCGTCTGTAGCCTCTGGCTCAACCTCCGCAGTTCTAGCGCCACAGATAT
>CASBQX010000016.1 GCA_949127925.1 Synechococcales cyanobacterium PMM_0002 | reverse complement strand
TAAGTTGATCTCCTAGATCACGGTAATCTTCAACTACAACTCCATCTAAGTTTAGTATTTGTGTTAATAATAGCTGCATATTCTAGAAATGTATAGTACGTAACATTATCATACAGGATACTGAAGACCCAAACAGGGCGGCAATCCAAACTTCATCGCGTCCCAGTAGCTGCTCTAAATATGCAAAGTTAATGCCCTTAGCCTGCTTCGCCGCTAATAGCTTCTGGGTAATGCCTGGAACATCCATTGCAGGCATATCAATCTCCTCGCAGTAACTGTCAATTCGGAATTAATTCAGTCATCAATTCGTCAACTATAGTCTGTTTATTGCAAGGTCAGAACTGTGCAGATCTAACCTGTGGGGCAGGCAGCAAAAGTGACTAAATTTACTGCGATCGCCCTCCCTATTCTGATACATTAGTACCAAGGTAGCTCCTGTCTACTAATTTGCTCTATTGGGATACCTCTCTACATTTGGCGTATCAATTCTAAAAAGATGCAGGCGATCGCCTAGATATAGTTATTAGGGGCTAGATCTAGCCGCCCAGATCGGTTACGCTAAGGTCGTTCCTGCTGGTGCGTTCCTATGACCTTTGTTGGCTTGCATATCCACAGCGACTACAGCCTACTCGATGGAGCCAGTCAGCTCACCGATTTGGTCAGTCGAGCAGTAGACTTGGGGATGCCCGCGATCGCCCTCACCGACCACGGCGTCATGTATGGGGCGATCGAGCTGCTGAAGGTGTGCAAGGCCAACGGCAACATCAAGCCAATCATTGGCAACGAGATGTACATCATCAACGGCGACATCGAAGACAAAAGCCGCAAATATCCTCGCTACCACCAGGTCGTTCTGGCCAAAAACACCCAGGGCTACAAAAACCTGGTCAAGCTAACCACCCTCTCTCACCTCAAAGGGATGCAGGGCAAGGGCATCTTTTCGCGCCCTTGCATTAACAAAGAGCTGCTAGAACAGTATCGGGAAGGGCTGATTGTCACCAGTGCCTGCTTGGGCGGAGAAGTGCCGCAGGCCATTATGCAGGGTCGCCCCGAAATTGCCCGACGGGTGGCGCAGTGGTACAAAGACCTATTTGGCGACGACTATTATCTGGAGCTGCAAGATCATGGCTCTCAAGAAGATCGGTTAGTGAATGTAGAAATTGTCAAAATTGCCCGCGAGTTAGACATCAAATTTATCTGCACCAACGACTCGCACTACATTTCCTGTTTCGATGTGGAGGCGCACGATGCGCTGCTGTGCATTCAGACGGGCAAGCTGATTACCGAAGAAAAGCGGCTGCGCTACAGCGGCACGGAGTACCTGAAGTCGGCAGATGAGATGCGGCGGCTGTTTCGCGATCACCTGACCGATCCGGTGATTGAGGAGGCGATCGCCACCACCATTGAGATTGCCGATAAGGTCGAAGAATACAAAATTCTCGGCGAAGCTCGTCTGCCTAGCTACCCCATCCCTGAGGGCTTCACCGCCGATCAGTATGTGGTAGAAATTGCCCGCCAGGGGTTACTAGAGCGGCTAAAGCATGGGTCGCTAGCAGACGTGTCGCCAGAGTATCGCGATCGCCTCGACTTTGAGCTGAACGTGATCCACCAGATGGGTTTTTCCAACTACTTTTTGGTGGTGTGGGACTACATTAAATTTGCCCGCGACCAGCGGATTCCGGTTGGGCCAGGGCGTGGCTCCGCTGCCGGGTCGCTGGTTGCCTACTGCATGAAAATCACCAATATTGACCCAGTACACCACGGCCTGCTGTTCGAGCGATTTCTCAATCCCGAACGCAAGTCGATGCCCGATATTGATACCGACTTCTGCATCGATCGCCGCGACGAAGTGATCCAATACGTCACCCAAAAATACGGCAAAGAGCGCGTCGCCCAGATCATTACCTTTAACCGCATGACCTCCAAAGCGGTGATGAAAGACGTGGCGCGGGTGCTGAATGTGCCCTACGGTGAATCGGACAAGATGACCAAAATGGTGCCCACCGTGCGGGGTAAGCCCACCAAACTCAAGGTGATGATTTCCGACGACACCCCCGCAGCCGAATTCAAAGACAAGTATGACAGCGATGCCGTGGTGCCCAACACCGAGCCACCCATCACCTATCGCCGCTGGATCGACATGGCCATGCGGATTGAAGGCACCAACAAAACCTACGGAGTCCATGCCGCCGGGGTGGTAATCGCCTCCGACCCGCTAGACGAAGCTGTGCCCCTGCAACACAACGACAAGGGAGCCGTAATCACCCAATACTTCATGGAAGACATTGAAGCGATGGGGCTGCTAAAAATGGACTTTTTGGGTCTAAAAAACCTGACGATGATCCAAAAAACGGTGGATCTAATCCAGCAAACCCACCACACCACCATCGACATCGACGACATCCCGATGGACGATCCCAATGCCTACGACCTGTTGGCCAAAGGCTGGCTAGAGGGCATCTTCCAGCTCGAGTCGTCGGGGATGCGCCAGATTGTCCGCGAACTAAAGCCCTCTGGACTCGAAGATATTTCCTCCGTCCTCGCCCTCTACCGTCCCGGTCCGCTGGATGCCGGACTAATCCCCAAATTTATCAACCGCAAGCACGGGCGTGAAGCAATCGACTACCCGCACCAGTTGATTGAGTCGATTCTCAAAGAAACCTACGGCATCATGGTCTACCAGGAGCAGATCATGAAAATTGCCCAGGATATGGCGGGCTACACGCTAGGGCAAGCAGACCTGCTGCGCCGCGCCATGGGGAAGAAAAAACCCGCCGAGATGGAGAAGCACCGCGAAACCTTCGTCAGCGGCTCTCAGGGGAACGGTGTTCCGGCAAAAGTGGCCGAAGAGCTATGGGTGCAAATGGTACAGTTTGCCGAATATTGCTTCAACAAGTCGCACTCTACTGCCTATGGCTATGTCACGTTTCAGACTGCATACCTAAAGTCGAACTATCCGGTTGAATATATGGCGGCGCTGCTGACCATCAACGCCGACGACCAAGACAAAGTGCAGAAGTACATCGCCACCTGTAGCACCATGGGCATCCAGGTGGAGCCGCCAGATATCAATCGCTCTGGAGTAGACTTTACGCCGTTAGCCACCAGCATTTTGTTTGGTCTGTCGGCAGTGCGTAACGTCGGTGGGGGGGCGATCGAGACGATTTTGCGTGCCCGTGATGAGGACGGTTCCTTCAAATCCCTGGGCGACCTGTGCAGCCGCGTCGATCCCCGCACTGTCAACCGCCGCGCCATGGAAGCGTTGATTCAGTGCGGTGCGCTCGACGCATTTGAACCCAACCGCAATCAGTTGATTAAAGATTTAGAGCTGGTGCTGGACTGGGCACAATCGCGCGCCCGCGACAAGGCGATCGGGCAGGGCAACCTATTCGACATGATGGGCGGTGGTCTGGTTGGTGAGGCCACAGGTAGCTTTGAATCCGCCCCTAAAGCACCTCCAGTAGAAGATTTTCCGCAGCAAGAAAAGCTGAAGCTAGAAAAAGAGCTGTTGGGTTTCTATGTGTCAGACCATCCGCTGAAAAATATTCGGGAAGCGGCGCAAATTTTGGCACCCGTAAACCTGAGCGACCTGAACGATAAGGCAGAAAATGCCGCCGTCAGTGCGGTGGTGATGGTGGCAAGCATTAAGCCTGTGACCACAAAGAAGGGCGATCGCATGGCCATTGTTCAGCTCGAAGACCTGACGGGACAGGCCGAAGCGGTGATTTTTCCGCGATCGTTTGAGCGGATTGGCCGCTTAATTGTGCAAGATGCCCGCCTGATGATTTGGGGCAAAGTCGATAAAAAAGACGATCGCACCCAGCTCATCGTCGAAGACGCTGAACCAATTGAAGACGTGCAGTTGGTCATGGTAGAACTCAACCCCCACATGGCAAGCGACATCCAAGAACAGCATCGCCTCCGCAACGTGCTGCTGCAAAACCGGGGCGATGAGGACAAGAGCAAAACCTCAGTCGTCGCGATCATTTCTGACCTGCACCAGCGACAGATGGTGCGGCTAGGGATGCAGTTCCGCGTCCAAGATTACCACGCCACGGTGGTAGCGCTAAAGGCAGCAGGCTTTGAGGCTCGGACTACATCATTAACCAGCGCCTAGCCGCTACGGATACAGCACCGCTGAGTATTCTAGTCATGAGTTGATCTACCCTATGCTGACTGCCAATAATCGGGTTGCGATTTTACTGCACGAAGGAACACAAAGTTCTAAGGGGAAAACTGGACTGTCGCTGCTGCGCTACAGTGACATCCCAATTGTGGCGGTGATTGACTATAAAAGTGCCGGGGGTTCGCTGTCGGCACTGACGGGCATTCCTCGCGATATTCCGATTGTGGCCTCTGTACAAGACGCTCTGGCCTACAATCCTGATGTGCTCACCATTGGGATTGCCCCCTCTGGTGGGGCGTTGCCTGCCGCTTGGTGGCAAGAAGTCAAGCAAGGCGTGGCGGCAGGGCTATCGGTGGTCAATGGGCTGCATACTCCCATGGCTACCGATCCAGAGCTGAGCGCTCTAGTGCAGCCCGGACAGTGGCTATGGGATGTGCGCCAAGAACCAGCAGGACTCACAGTTGGCAGCGGCAAAGCGCGATCGCTTTCCTGCAAACGAGTACTCACAGTCGGCACCGACATGAGCGTCGGCAAAATGTCTACCAGCCTAGAATTACATAAAACCTGCCAACAGCGCGGGCTGCGATCGCACTTTGTCGCCACCGGGCAAACGGGGCTAATGCTAGGCCACCCCGGCATTCCGTTAGATGCCATTCGGGTTGACTTTGCCGCCGGAGCTGTAGAGCAACAGGTGATGCGCTACGGCACCGATCACGACATGATCCACATCGAAGGACAGGGTTCCTTGATGAATCCCGCCTCTACCGCTACTTTGCCCCTCATGCGCGGCAGCCAGCCCACCCACCTAGTCTTGGTACACCGCGCCGGACAAACCCAGATCAAAAGCTTCCCCGACTTCACCATTCCGCCCTTACCCGACGCCATCCAGGTCTACGAAACAGTGGTGCGCGCAGGCGGCACCTTTGCCGCAACGAAAGTGGTAGCGATCGCCCTCAACACCTTCCACCTGTCAGAACCAGATGCTAGAGCGGCGATCGCCCAGGTGCAGCAAGAAACGGGACTACCCTGCACCGACGCCATTCGCTTTGGAGCAGACCCGATTGTAGATGCGATCGATTGAGGTAATCGGTTGAGGCGATCGCCGTCGAGTTAGCCTATCGACTATTGGGTAGGGGCATGGCAGTGCCATGCCCTCATAGAGCCGCCATGCCTTTATAGGGCGATGTGTAAAAAACAGCTAAAGGTTTTGCCTTACCAGAAAACGCCTTCGTTAAGATTTGAGTCCAGCCTAATGCATTTCAATGTTCAAAGGATATAAGTTGAGCAAACTTGAAGCTAAATAATTAGCAGCAAG
>CASBQX010000015.1 GCA_949127925.1 Synechococcales cyanobacterium PMM_0002 | reverse complement strand
CCGGAGGATGCCTCTGCCAATTTAGAAACAGATGAATTGTTTGGTGATATAGATGACCTCCTCGCGGTAGGTACCAGTTCAGAGGGAGACCTATCAGAGGCGATCGCCCAATCGGATGACGACTTTCTCGACTTCTTAGACTTTCCATCTACAGATAGCACAGCCAGCGATCTGACCTCTCCAGCCCTGCAACCGCTAACGACATCATCTGCTGCACCCGACGAGGCTGAGGCAGCAGATACCGATGCCTTTGCCGAATTGGACGACTTGATTAGTCAAGACCTCTTCACCCAGTCTGACTCTTCAAGCCAGTCCGGCGGAGACGATGATTTTGCCGATCTGGAAGCCTTCCTAAATAACGAAAATAATGAATCTCAGGCGGATGACACTTTTGACAGTGCTTTTTCTCAATCCGCAGAACCTCTGGCGATCGCCCCAGATTGGCATGCTGCTAATTTTGCGACCACAACGTTTGCCGCCGATGCCTCTTTAACCGAACCCTTGTTTGCAGAAGAGGATGCCGAACTCAATCTGCCGTTGAGTGGCTTCCCAGACGAATCCAGTTCAGGAAATGCGGCTCCTGGTTTTGAGAATTTTGCCGATTTAGACCTAGCGCTGGATCTAGATGGGAGCTTTGAGGTGGATGTCGTGCCTCAGTCCGATTTTTCTCAGTCCGACTTTGCCGATGAGATAAATGACTTCTCTGACCTAGAAGCACTGCTGGGCGATGAATTTCAGCCAGAACAACCGATCTCGTCTTCTGTGATTGAACCCGTGAACGAGTTTGAAGATCTAGAGCGGCTGTTGGAGAACGCTGATCAAACCCTTGGCGGATCATCCATAGTCAGAGGGGGGCGCAACTCGGGTGCAGCTGCCAACCGTCGGATCAATCGCCGTAGCCCAACTCCCTTGGCCGATCAAACGATGCGGGTATCTGTGAAGAACCTGGATGGCTTGAATAATCTGGTGGGAGAATTAGTGGTCAATCGTAACAGCTTGGAGCAGGCGGAGGAACGCTTACGCCAGTTCTTAGATAATTTGCTGCATCAGGTGCAACAGCTCAGCGATGTGGGCCAGCGGATGCGCGATTTGTATGAGCGATCGCTCTTAGAAAGCTCCTTGCTCTCTAACCGTAAGAGCTACCAACTTTCGTCTTCTACCAATAGCAGTCCGGCGATCGCCCCTGGGAATCACGCCACAGGTATAAGCTTCGACGCCTTGGAAATGGATCGATTCACCGGATTCCACACCCTTTCTCAAGAAATGATCGAGCTGATCGTCCGAGTGCGCGAATCATCATCTGACATCGAGTTTGTCGTAGAAGAAACCGATCAAATTACCCGCAACTTCCGGCAAATTACTACCCAGCTACAAGAAGGGCTAACCCGTGCTCGGATGGTACCGTTTTCCCAAACGGCCGATCGCCTGCCCCGCGCTGTTCGCGACATCTCTGTGCGGTGCGGCAAGCATGCCGAACTGATTGTTGAAGGACGCGAAACCCTAATCGACAAGATGATTTTGGAGCAGCTTTATGACCCAATGACTCATTTAGTTAACAATGCGATTTCCCACGGCATTGAGTCTCCCGAACAACGGGCAGCGATGGGCAAGCCAGCGATGGGGCGAATCACCGTTCGTACCTTCCACCAAGGAAACCAAACGGTGATATCGGTGAGCGACGATGGGGCAGGAATTGACCCTGACTACGTGAAAGTTAAAGCGCTAGAAAAGGGGTTAATTACGCCTGAAGAAGCCCGCACGATGACCCGGTTAGACGTGTATGACTTATTATTCCACCACGGCTTTAGCACCCGTGATAAGGCCGATGACCTATCCGGACGCGGTGTCGGCATGGACGTGGTGCGCACCAGCCTGAACGAGATTCGAGGGGTAGTCAACATCGATTCATCGGTGGGTCGAGGTACCACCTTTACTATCCGCCTGCCGCTCACGCTCAGCATCTCTAAGGCGCTGT
The DNA here is from genome assembly GCA_949127925.1 of Synechococcales cyanobacterium PMM_0002. Classification (GTDB taxonomy): domain Bacteria; phylum Cyanobacteriota; class Cyanobacteriia; order Elainellales; family Elainellaceae; genus CASBQJ01. Next base: position 1,018 of record CASBQX010000015.1, on the reverse strand, counting down.
CCTGCATTAGTAACCGCTCCCGCATTGCCTTCCCGATGGATGGGGTGGAAGATATGCTAGACGTGCCGCGCGATCGCATTCAAACCAACGAGGAAGGGCAGTCTTGCATTCAGTGGCGCGACCAACTGCTGCCATTTCAGCCGCTTTCAGCCTTACTGAAGCATGGCCGTAGTTTGGGGCGAGGCAGCGTGTACGGCGGCAATCAGGAAGAAGACATTGTTTCTGTAGTCGTGCTGCGCAGTAATGCCGGCAGCTACATGGCTCTGCAAGTAGACCAAGTATTGGGTGAGCAAGAAATTGTAATTAAGCAGCTCGAAGGCCCCGTACCCAAACCCTTAGGAATTGCTGGGGCAACCGTATTGGGCGATGGGCGGATTATGCCGATTGCCGATGTGCTAGAGCTAATTGACCTATCACTGGGTCGGATTCGACGAGAAGGCAGTAGCCTGTTGTGGGATAAGAGTGGCAACGAAGTTCCGGCTGAACCCGCTGTGGTCAAGACTGACCCAACGGTACTGATTGTGGACGACTCGATTACAGTACGAGAGCTGCTCTCAATGACCTTTGCCAAAATCGGCTTCCGGGTAGAACAAGCCCGCGATGGCCAAGAAGCTTGGGAGAAGCTGCGTTCTGGGCTACCCTGCGATATCGTCTTCTGTGACATTGAGATGCCCCGAATGGATGGGCTAGAGCTGCTCTCCCGTTTGCAAAAAGACCCGACGCTGAACCATATCCCGATCGCCATGCTCACCTCTAGGGGAGCCGATCGCCACCGTCAGATGGCCGTGCAGCTGGGTGCAAAGGGCTACTTTACCAAGCCTTACTTAGAAGAAGCACTGCTAGATGCGGCTCAGCGGATGCTTAAAGGCGAAGTGCTAGTTAGCACTAATTGATGCAATGGCAAATTATGGCGGCGACTACGTAACGGTGTAGCTGAGCAGCAACGAGCCTTTCAATTGGACTCCTCAAAAAAAGCTGGAAAGTCACGACGACCGCTGACAACCCGCAGGATTTCAAT
>CASBQX010000014.1 GCA_949127925.1 Synechococcales cyanobacterium PMM_0002 | reverse complement strand
TTAGGGTTCGAGTCGAATTAATCGCCCATTGGGTTCATCGGTCAGAACATACAGCAGCCCATCGGGAGATTGCCGCACATCTCGAACCCGTTGACCAATGGGAATAATCTGCTGGTCTACCACATTGCCAGCGTTATCTAGGTCGATGCGGCGCAGATCTTGTGAAACTAAGCCCCCAGCAAAGAGGTCGCCTTTCCAGGCCGCAAAGCGATCGCCCGTATAAACCGCCAACCCTGAAGGTGCGATCGCGGGAGTCCACACTTGCTTGGGGTCAACCATCCCCGGTCGAGACTGTGCGTCTGAAATCACTCCCCCGCTGTATTCACGACTATGGGTCACAATCGGCCAACCATAGTTTTGCCCTGCCTGAGCCAAATTCAACTCATCTCCGCCGCGTGAGCCATGCTCTGTTGCCCAAACCCGATTGGTTAGCGGATCGAAGGCAAGCCCTTGAATATTGCGATGTCCGTAGCTCCAAATGACTGCATCGGCAGTGGCGTTAACGAAGGGGTTATCAGATGGAGCAGAACCCTCGTCATTGAGTCGCGCAATCTTACCCAGCCGACTCTGGAGGTTTTGGGCCTGCTGACGAATGAGTTCTCCTTCTAACTGAGTCGGCGGATTGCCCCCATCGCCAATCGACGCTAGCATTGTGCCATCGGGTAGCCAAACGATGCGCGAGCCAAAATGTTGCCCACCCTCCTTAGCTTGAGTCACCTCAAAGATGACCTGCACATCGCTCAGTGCCTGACCGTCAAATGTAGCTCGGGCGATGCGAGTTCGATTGGCCGCTTCAGTGCCATGAGAGTACGTGAGATAAACGAAGCGATTTTGGGCAAATCGTGGATGTACAGAGACATCCATTAAGCCCCCCTGCCCCACAGCAAACACGTCTGGAACGCCAGCGATCGCACTTGGATTAAGTACGCCCTCTCTAACGATGCGCAATCTTCCAGGCCGCTCTGTAATCAGCATTGCACCATCGGGCAACCATGCCATACTCCAGGGATGTTCCAATCCTTCTACAACAGTTGTCGTTTGGAACGTTTGATTAGTGGTTGCAATATCGGTTGGGCGATTGGGCGATGGAACGGCAGCTGGCGGGCTGATGGCAGGAGCAGCGGTGGGAATGGTGGAGGAAGGTTGCACAAAAGTGCAACCTGCACTAACTAGCAGGATGACTGTACTTCCTATCCCTTTCATCAAACACTCTAATCGCCTTGATAATCGCCTTGAGCGCTTAGCAACTAACATTGGTCTAATTCCTCAGTCCAGAACAAAAGTTTGCAAATGGTTCTCAGAAGTGCGATCGAAGTCATGACAAGTGAAGCTTTCAATCATTTTAGATTGTTTACTGGCTTAGCGGGTGACAACCTACCTAGAGCGGTTGCTGCATCAGGGTTAGAGCATCGAAACCGCGCTGAAAATAGAGCCGTTTATGGGGTTTGAGCGCGATCAGCTTCAGCGCCCAATCGCCCCATAATTCCATCCCATAGCGCCATCGTTGTCCGTAAAGTCCAAAACTAAAGTCACTCTGCCGTGGGGTCTGATCCTTGTGCTCTTGGATCCGTCCAGCATAAATTTCGATCCCGCATTGCTGCAGCCATTGCCCGTGGATTGTCGCTAAACTGTAAGCGATCGCCATCAATAGGACTAACGCCAAAAACCGGGTTTCATTGACCTTGGTATCCTCTAAGTGATAGCCTCCCGTTTTGCAATCCTTAAACAGTTGTTCGATGCCCCAACGACACCGACAGACGGTCAATGCTTGGGTCAATGAGGGGAGGTTCGTCAAAATATACCAAGGCTCTGTTGGCCCTTTCTGGTGATATTTTTGTTTCCAATAAACTGCGAGATTAAACGGTCCGATCCCATCGCCTTTGTTGCACAAAATGCCCTCATAAAACTTGGGCATTCCCGGTTTAAATCCCAGGTCTTTCAATACTTGATAGTCTTCATCCAAAGCGGTTTGAAAATGGCAGTCCTTCTTCTGCCGTAGGGCAAAGGATACCCCTCGCCCATCCAGCCATGACGCTAGTTTTGGACTATGGAACTCGCGGTCTGCCAACACCAAAACCGGATACGACTTAAACAGCGGTAGCACCGTTTTTAAGAGCCATTTTTGGGTTTTCAGATCACTATTGCCGACTGACTTTAAGACCTCCCAATATAGCGGTAGAGCATGGGTGCCCCAGACTAAACTCACCATAAACACATTCCGCCCTTTCCATTGGGTTCGGTCGATCGCGATGATCCAATGGCCATATTTCTGATGTTTGAATTTTTTCAGCCGCCGCCGTTGTTCTCGATTGCGGTTCTGGCCTGTTTGCTCTTGCCGAATCCAATATTTCAAGAGGGGAAACCATAAAAGTTTGATATTCAATTGCGGTAAGACTAAAAAGCGTTGTAAGTTCCGTTTGCGACTTTGATATTGAATCGGTTGCGGAAAGACGTTGGCTAAAACGGAGAGTTTGACCTGTCGGTGCACCTGTAGCAATAACAACAAGAGCTGCAAGGTGAGATACTGACTTTCATTCAGATGGGCACGTAAGGTTTTTTGGTAGGATGGAGGGAACATATTTTTTGGGGGAGCCGCACAAAGGCTCCCTATTTTTTGACCTTTCTATTCTCTCAAATCCCTGTCCCATATTGCTTAGAGTGACCTAGTCACCCGCTAAGGTCACTCGCAGTCAACCACGATCGAACAGGCGATCGCCTGCTAGAACTCCATCTCTACCCCGGTAATCAGTGCAATCGCGATTGTGATTTCTGCACCGTCTTTGGTAGCCCCAAAGGACAGTACAGCGAATATACGGCAGAGCATCTAACTGCTGCCTTGCGAACCGTGACGCTGCATCAGCAGGGCACAATCAAATTTTATGGCGGTGAACCGACGCTCAACTCTGACAACGTGATCTGGGCGATCGCCTATCTGCGGCAGCAGGGTTATCAAGGGGCGATCGTGATTTACTCCAACGGCATTCAGGCAGGGCGATTGCTGCA
>CASBQX010000013.1 GCA_949127925.1 Synechococcales cyanobacterium PMM_0002 | reverse complement strand
CCTACCGCTCGCAAAGACCCCCTGGAATGCCCACCTTAGTTCATGGGCTGAGGCGCTTTGAGGCGATCTTCCTCGGATGGAAAACCGCTCTGGGTAGACTTGTGTGTACACCGTAGCCTTGTGGGAGAAGGGGAGAAGGGGATGAGGGCATATTGAACGTTGCACATCGCGAATTAAATAATTTGCAAAATTGACGCACTTGTGAGGACATAGCAGTGCCATGTCCCTATCCAGGGAATTCGCACTTTTGAGGACATAGCAGTGCCATGTCCCTACGCAGGGAATTGCAGATTAATCAATTGATGATCATATAGGAAGGATTTTGCGGCGGGGTAATGCTGATTAGTCCCCGGCGCTCCAGGTCGATTCCCAGTCGGGGCATTGCTCCGACTCCCAGCCCGAGGGGTGCATACCGCACACCAGCATAGTGCCACCATAGGCTTGGCCGTGGTAATTACGGCAGCCTACACACGCAGGATGCTGATTTAGCATTGGTTCTACGGTTTGAGTGAAGGGCTGCACCGAGTCTGTTAGGGTGCTTTCAACGCCGCCCATGGCTTGGATAAATGGCTCAATCCAGGTGCCTAGCTGTTGCTCAAATTCAGTTAATTCGGGGGCGATCGCCTCATTTAACTGATCGACGAATTGATCGACCACCTCATCCGACCACTCAAATAGCGTATCCACCGCCTCATTGGCACCTTTGGCAAATTCTTCTAACAGCCGCTCTACTTCCTGCGCAAACGATTCCAACATTGCCTTACAGTTCCACCTAGAGTCCTATTTCGATTCCTACAACCACCCGGTTGATTCAAATCAGATTCAAATCAAATTCAAACCCGATTCAAATCGAACTAGTCCCGTTTTAGCCGCCGCAGTTCTGCTTGCAGTTGTTCTACCTGTTGTCGCAGTTCGTCAGCCGCACTGGATGCGGGTGATTTAGCCGGAACCTCCTCATCGGTAAGGATTTCGATCCGCCGTGGTTCCGCTGGCTTTTGGCCTGTGGGACTGGGCGATTGGTTGGCAGGTTGCTGTGCCCGAACGAGCATTTCTTCTACCATGCGCTTGGCTTCTTCGGCACTAATCTCGCCCCGTGCCACCATTTCATCCGCTAACTTTTGTACCTGCGATCGCAAGTCACCCAACGTGCTGCCAGCTTTCTCCCCGGCGTAGGACGCTAGCCCCACCCCTAGATAAAACGCCTTTTGCACCAGATCTCCAAATCCAGCCATGGCCATTGTTCCTCACGCTGTGAACGTCTGGCACTCGACACTGACTCTACGCTAAAAGGTGACGCTAAGCAGCGGCGAAACGCCAATACATCCAGGATAGAAGTAAATCTTCAGACTGCCTACACGAAAGCAGGAGTAGACGGGACGGAAATCTCACCTGCCAATGCCCCGCCGTGAGAGAGGCTATAGGGTCTTTAAACCCTCAGCATCCCATCTTCCAGATATACAATCCGATCTGAAAAAGACATAATTCGCTCGTCATGAGTGGCGATCAGCACCGTGCAGCCTTCCTCGCGAGCCAAATTGCATAGCAAATCTGTGACCAGCCGCCCATTTGTAGAATCTAAAGCCGCCGTGGGTTCGTCGGCAATGATTAGCTGAGGTTTCTCGGCTAGGGCACGGGCCACGCCTACTCGCTGCATCTGCCCACCCGAAAGCTGCCGTGGCAAATGGTTGAGTTTATCGCCGAGGCCAACGCTCTCTAATAACCTCCGCGCCTGACGATGGCAACTATTCCCATGAATCCCTTTCAAGTTGAGCGCCACTTCTACGTTTTCGAGTGCCGTCAGCGTATGCAATAAGTTGTTGTCTTGAAAGACGATGCCCATATGCTGCAACCGAAACTGGGCAAGCTGTGAGCGAGACATCTGGTGCAGTGATTGACCCAATAGTTCCACCTGCCCGGTGGTTGGGGTCAGCAGCTCTGCCACAATCAGCAGTAACGTTGTTTTTCCGGCTCCGGCGGGACTCATCACCAGCTGCACCGTACCCGCAGGAATCGTCAGGTCAATCGCTTTTAATGCCTGAAACGGTTCGGCTTCACTGTCATACACCATCGCTATATTGCGCAGCAATACCGCAGGCGGTGGCACAAATGCCGCTAGCGGGAAAGCACTAATAGTAGGTATAGGAGTGGGAGTAGGAGTGGTGGGGTGAAGCATGATGAAGAGTATTTGCTTCTCGTTTCTATGCTTCTATTTTTAACCCGAACGCTACAGAATGAACCGTTTGGTCATCAACCGTAATCAGGCTTGAACCATACACCCTCTACAAATGATTAAGGAATGAGAATTAAATAACTCCGCCATTCTTCGGTAGGGGCGAACGTCCGTTCGCCCCCACCATGCGCACAGCGCGGATCGCCTCCTGCACGAGTGAAATTGCTTTGCCGAATAGATTTGACGCAAAAAAGCTGCTCTAAGACCTAGCCAAAATTAATTAATCTTTGTTATATTACTTAACAAAGACATGCATCTTTTGTTTACCTTCACTGCTCCTGACTTTAAAATTCCACCCTCGGATACCTCTACATCCTATGAGCACTACTCAGCGCCTTACAAGCTTACTAACGACTGTCTTACAGCCAATTTTTTCGCCCACTTACCCGTCCCAAGCTGCATGGACGGTTCTGCGCATGGTGGCAGGTTTAGTCATGATTCACAACGGCTTAGATAAGCTGGCAGACATCAACAGCTTCGCCGAAGCCTACGTTAAAGTTATCGGTTTGCCGTTTCCCATCTTCTTTAGCTACGTTGCCGCTCTCACCGAGGTCAGCTGCGCCCCTCTGCTGGCATTGGGTTTGTTTACGCGACCAGCCGCTCTAGGACTGTTTTCAACGATGGCTGTTGCCATGTACCACCACATCAAAGTGGCAGGGTTTAGCATCCCTTATCTAGAACTGTCGATGCTTTACGCCGCCTGCTTCTTATTCTTCACTGTCAACGGTGGCGGTCTGTTCTCAGTCGATGCCCTACTCAGCGGTTGGTTAAATGCATCTGCGGTAGGCCAATCGGTTCAGACTCCTGAAACCTCAAAAAGCTCATACCAGACTCCTGAACTGACCTCCAAGTAGTGCAAGACGTAGTGCGAAATTAACTTGACTGGGCACTGCAAGCCAGTAAGAGTATGGCAGCGTCCATTATGGTTCTTCCTACGAAAGAGTTTTCTCCTTGATTCTTTTTTCATACAGCGTATACCCCCTAATCGTTTGGGCATAGCGCTGACTGAGGTTAGTCGAATGGTTGGCGCTATGCATGAGGGCATGGATAGCGCGGGTGTAGCCGCGTTGATGGGCGATCGCCTGCACTTGTGCCACCAGCAAGTTTCCCAGTCCGGCGTAAATCCGTCCCGGTAAGACTGCAACTGTTTTAATGATGATGGTGTTGATGGGCTCGCCGCGTTTTACCTGAAGCAAGTCGGGAATAGCAAACAAAAAACCGACTAGCTGCCCATGATGTTCGGCCAACAGCACTAGTTCGGGTGCAACATACGGCTGAATTTGGCTGTATTGAGCAATAAATTCGGCCTGTGAAATAGGAGTGTAGAGGAAGTTGCAGCGAAAGCTGATCAGCGCCAGTTGGTGAATCCGCTTTAGCTCTGACTCGAACAATTGCGGGTTGAGCAGCGATCGCACCCGAATCCCAGCGTGGTAGAGGCGATCGCTGACGGCTGACAGACGGGGATCAAGCTGCATCGGATCTGCAACTAGGTGAGGATTGAGCGCAGAGCTATAGTTGGCTAGCGGCGTAAAGCCAGCCGCCCGAAACTGGCCGCACCATTGATCTGGATTATCGGGTTCTAGGAAAAAGCTAGGCTCACTGCCGCGCTGGCTCAGCAGCCGATAGGGTCGCCAGGTATTGCCATCCATCGGCGCAATGGCGATCGCACATCCTTGTTGTGCCAACTGCTCACAGGCGTGATCGAGCAAAATCTGCGCCGCCTCACCATCGCGCACATTGTAATGGCCGATTAGCCCCAGCGCTGCGCGGGGATCGGGCGGTACCTCGCGCCACCAAAGAGAGCAATGTCCGGCGATGCACTGATCTTGCAGCAAGACCCAGTGGGCATCGGGAGCATGGCGCTTGAGTAGCTGCGGGTCTAGTAATGGCAAGCCGTCACACTGTGCCATATGCTCCCAGTTAGGGTTCAGGCCAGGGATCAGGTCAGAGGTGGTTTGAATTGCAATCAAACGATACATATTAAATCGGGAGTTAAATCGCGAGTCGTACGCCGTACACTACAATAGCTTCCATGCAGATTCTACTCGTGGATGATGAAGCGGAATTGACCGATCCCCTGACCCGGATGTTGGCCAAAGAGGGATATCAGGTTGATGTGGCGCATGATGGGGCAGAGGGCAGTCAGCGGGCGATCGCCGGAGCGTATGACCTGCTGATTTTAGATTGGATGTTGCCGCATCAAAATGGGCTAGAAATCTGCAAACAGCTGCGGGCGCGGGGCGACACCACCCCTGTACTGTTTCTGACGGCCAAAGACACGATCGACGATCGCGTGGCTGGGCTGGATGCAGGAGCCGATGACTATTTAATTAAACCGTTTGAACTGCGAGAGTTAATGGCACGGGTGCGCGCCTTGCTGCGTCGTCCGCCGACGCTAGAACCAGGTATAACCAATACGCGGCTGCGGGTGGAGGATCTAGAACTGGATCTGGACAATCAGGTGGCCTATGGGCAAGGCCGCGCCATTGAGCTATCGGAAAAGGAAAGCCAGCTACTGGCTTATTTGATGCGTCATCCGAATCAATTACTCACCCACAGCCAAATTCAGCAGCAGCTCTGGGGTGAGGGTGAACAGCCCAGCAGTAATGTATTAGCGGCTCAAATTCGGCTGCTGCGCCGCAAGATTGAAACCAAGCGAGATCTGCCGTTGATCCATACGGTCTATGGCAAAGGCTATCGGTTTGGGTCGGCGGGGGGCAGCGACGAGTAGAATCCTAAACCAAATTATTTCCCGGCTTTGCGGAAAACCACATACCCCTGCCCTGTGTGCATAGCGTTCCCAGCAACGTTTGAGCCGCACCGATGCGCCCTTGCGGAGGGGGTGTGGGGGACGGGCTTCGTCCCCTGCTGGGG
>CASBQX010000012.1 GCA_949127925.1 Synechococcales cyanobacterium PMM_0002 | reverse complement strand
CCCGGCAGCATAAAGGGTTCGACCGATGGGCTAGGCAGCAACTCATTAGGCGTTGGCTGCGGATTAAACAAGCGCGGCGCAGTTTGCGTTGTGAACACCGCGATCGCCATCACACCAGCGCCCACCAACGGCAGAATCACATACTGTGGCTTAAACCGATGGGTGCTACGAGCCGGGATTGATGCCCCCAAATCGGCTGATCCCGGCTTAATCATCGGTCGCTCTACAGCCGCAGCGGTATCTAGCGGTGCGGGGATCGGTGCGGGGATAGAAGCAGTATCCTTGGTCGGCGCAGGCGAATCGGTGGTAGCGGATACCTGTGATGGCGTCACCGCAGACTCAGAGGGCGAGAATCGACGCGGCATCCGCTCGGACAGCCATTGATAGGTACTCTCGGTAGAATGAGCAGGTGCTTCCAAGCTCACCTCACCAGGGGCGATCGCCTCTGCCTGAACAGATTCGGTTAACTGGGGCGTCAGTTGCCGAATCAGATCGGCTACCACCATGGCATCTGCTTCGTAGCTCAGGTCATCTCCTTGATCAAATTCGCCTAATCCAAGCTGAACGCTGCCCGTATAGTCTACCTCGGGAATCAGCAGCGCTAGGTCGTCCTCTACCAATACGGCTCTAGAGATAATCTCTAAATCATCGTCCGAATCGGTATCTAGCGCAAAGCGTTCTGGGGTTGGCTCTTCGCCTGCTAGCATCGGAGGCATGTCGTAGATTTGGGGCAGTTGGAGCAGCCGATCGGCTGGGTTGACCAAGGAGCGATCGCCCTGGAGCAGATAGCCGTCACACTCCGGATGCAGATACAGCACGGGCAATGCCCAATAGAGCTGGTGTGACCCGTACGCAGAAATTAGTCCCTGCCGCGCTCGGCTGAGGCTCAGGTCAACGGGGTAGCCCTGGCGCAGATTGCGATAGAACAACCGAGTTAAGGTCAAGGCCACATCGTCCGGAATCCGCTCTGCCATCGCCAGCACCGCTGGAATACCCTGGCTGACCAATGCCTCGGCCAAATTGCGTTCCTGAATGGCCACCTCTGCCTCTGCCGCAACCGCCGTATGCGTTCCCCGGCAGGAGTTAAACACCACCATGCGGATGCCATTATTTGCCAACAGCCCCGCCAAGTCGTCACCACTCAGAATTTCAGTCAACCCCGTTTTTGGGTTAACCAAATACAAATTGCCGCCATCGACACCGAGGTTGCTGTGTCCGGCGTAGTGCAGCACATGAAAATGCCCTTGCTCTACCGCCTGGGTCAATTCTTCCCGACCGGGCTGGTTCAGCATGGTGAGGTGCAGCTCTGGCAGTGTCCCCATAAAGCTTTCCAGCGATGGGTTGCGCGGGCGGCAAAGTTCTTCTTGGAGGTTGGCCGCTTCTCGCTCTAGCTCCAGCTGCTCTTGGTCGCCCGGAGCTGAAATCACCATTAAGATCCGGACGGGCTGATCGGCTTCTAGCGGCACCAGCAGCCGACTGCCCATTCTGCCCGTGCTGGGTTGAAACCGGGAGAACAACACATCGGTACCCGTAGCAACCGGTCGGCGCGCTGGGCTATTCCCGTCGCGATCGCCACCATTGAGCACCTCCCACGGCAGCCGAGGCAGCTGCAACCCCTTCAGCCCCAACCGCAGCCGCAGCATCTCACCTTGATGTTGCGCAATGCCCCGCGCCATCGTCCAGCTATCCCCTAACGTTCCTTGGAACAGGGAATTGTAGAGAGTTTCTCCCAGGTCGAGCAGCGTTCCAGATAGCTCCGATAGCTCTGGTTCACCCTGCCCCTTGCGCTGCGCCTGAGATGTGGCAAACCCACCAATCCGGCTGAGGCGATTACCCTGCAACAATCCTAGCAAGGGATCGTTCATCAACTGCCGCGCCTGTGCTAGCCAGTTGTCTACGTCCCAATGCAGCTGCTCTTCGGCCAGCGGCACTCCCGGTGCGACGCGCTCCGTCCGCACCAGATATTCATCATGCCCCACTGGGGTTACCGAGATGTGAAATTCCTGGGTCACCGGGTCAGTGCTCTCCCTAAATTTCTGGTTTATCAGGTCGCCTTCAAGGCCAGAACTCCAAAAGTCTTTGAAGTCCTTGAATTTGAAGTTCTTGAATGAGCCACCGGGGTGGCGGGATCGGCGAGATTAGGCAGGACAGGAATCAAGTAAATTCGCTTGAATAGGATGAATTCCCGTAGACTTGATTGACTGAGGAGCACTGCCTAGCAAGCACTCCCAGCATTCCCAAGATTACTACGATCGGTTCATTACTATCCGAGTTTGACCACCAAGAGCGCTTTGTCAGCAAATCACTCCCACAAGTAAGGCGGGGAATCCCATGTTGCGTCAACCCCAAACTTGCCTTAATGTACGGTGCAAACCACCACTCCTTCCAAATCAATTCCTGTCAGATCCGGCAGAACGGACTGTGGAAATGTATATTTTTCAGAATAACGTCAATTTTATTTTTTAAGCAGAGTGCCTCTTCCAAGCCGAGTCCACTTCATGAATTCTTTGCGGATTTTTAGTTAAGCCTTCACAAAACTGCTCCGTAGTTGCTAGGCTCTGCGGAAGT
>CASBQX010000011.1 GCA_949127925.1 Synechococcales cyanobacterium PMM_0002 | reverse complement strand
TATGCGTTTTAACCGTTTGCTAATCATGAAGATAGTGTGTTCACGATTGGCGCTATCCTCCTCCCTCTCTGCGAGACGCTACGCGAACGCCTTTGGCATTGGTCAGAGGATGCACCCTCGCTCACGCGCCTTTCATCCCGGCGCTCACCTGGGTACAGGTAGAACGCGGGGCTTCCCATCTATAAGCTAAAGCCTCTAAATATAGATGCGATTAGATATAGCCTTCCTCACTTCGGTGCAGTACAGGCAAGGGGCTTAAGCCCCTTGTTTTGGAGCCTGTGGTGTACTTCATTCATCTGAAAACTGCTATGGGTGCGATTAGGCGATCACGAAGTTGTTGGCTCCAACCTCGTTGCTCGCCACATTACTGAGCGTCGCCAGAGTGGTGAAGGCCAAGCCCAAGCCGTTGCCATCGGTATCCACCTGCACCTGAGTATCGCTACCCACCTGCACTAACTGGACAAACTGGTTGAAGCGGGCAAACGGGCTGGCACCGCTGTAAGCGGGCTGCACAAAGATAGCGCGCAGGTCAATCAAGTCAACCGCCTTAAAGTCGGTAATGGTATCGCCGCCTTCCGCTAGTGAGTTGAACACAAACTGATCGACTCCACCGCCACCAGTCAGCAGATCGACTCCCTTGCCGCCCACCAGCACATCACCGCCTTTGCCCCCCACCAGGGTATCGTCGCCTTTGCCGCCGATTAGTTGGTCTGTACCTTTGCCGCCATCTAGGGCATCATCCCCGGCGCTGCCGTTGAGGCGATCGCTGCCGGCACCACCGCTCAGGGTGTCATTCCCCCCCCTGCCCGTCAAAATGTCGTTGACGCCAGCCCCGGTCAGGGTGTTGTTTCTCCGCGTGCCGTTTAAGGTGAGACCCATACTGCCGACACTGAAATCGATCGCGGCAGGAGCTGTCCCTACTGTGGTGGCGATCGCATCTCCATCAAACCGTCCCACCGCAAAATCACCGTTGAACCCATTAATATCGGTACCCACTAACACCACCCGGCCATCGGGCTGAAGCACCGCATCGGCACTGTCTCCAGTACTCACCAAATTTGTCAGAATTCGACCATCGCCGCTAAAGGTGTTATCGACCGAGCCATCGCTGTTGTAGCGCACCAGAGCAGCATTGCCATCAACCGTGGCCAACACCACAACCTTGCCATTGCGCTGGAGCAACAGCTTGTCACCCTGGCTGCTATTTCCTGGAGTAGACGTTACCTTGCCATCGCCACTAAAACTACTATCCAGCGTGCCATCCGCGTTATAGCGAGCCAACGCCACCCGGCCATCGCTGGTGCCCAACACCAAAATTTTGCCATCGGGCTGCACCACTGCATCGCTCACGGTATCCAATGTGCCCAAATCTGTCACCACCCGGCCATCTCGGCTAAAGCTCCTATCGAGTCTGCCATCCGTGGTGTAGCGCGTTAGGGCAAAATCACCGTCATTATCGCCAATCGCCAGAATCTTGCCGTCAGACTGGAGAATGACGCGCTGCACAGCCGAAAGACTGGGCAGGTTGGTCACCACAATGCCACTACCGCCAAAGCTGGTATCTAGCGTACCGTTTATGTTGTAGCGTACCAGCGTAAAATCACTGCCGTTAGCGCCTGCCACTAGCAATTTGCCGTCGGTTTGCAGCACCGCATCGTTCACAACGGCATTCGTGCCTAAATCCGTCAACACTCTCCCATCGCCGCTGAAGCTAGGGTCGAGCGATCCATCTGTCCGATAGCGAGCCACCGCTACGGAATCGTCGCTTTCGCCGACTACCAAAATTTTGCCATCGCTTTGAATTAGCACCTGCTTAGCTTCATCAAGTCCACCAAAGTCGGTGATGAGATTCCCTTCTGAGATGCCAGCGGCGGTGTAGCGCACTAGGGTAAAGTTGCCATTGCTATTGCCAATGACTACAATTTTGCTGTCAGATTGAATTACGGCATCGACCACCAGGTCGGTATCCCCAAAATCAGTCACCACTTTACCGTCGCTGCTAAAGCTGGTGTCGAGCACCCCTGCGTCAGTGAACCGTGTCAGAGCGAAGTCACCGCTGCTATCGCCTAATACTAAAATTTTGCCGTCTGGCTGAAGTAAAACTTTTTTGACGCGTTCATCGCCACCTAGATCAACGGTGATTCGGCCATCACCACTAAAGGTCAAATCGAGTTCTCCGGCAGTGCTCATGGTGTTATTCCTTACAAAGATTCAATCAAAAACATGGGTTTAAGTGCGGTCAATCGAGACTGGGCGGGTCTAAAAAGCAACTAATGCTAACGATCTGTAGTGTAGGATACAGCCAGAGAAGGTTTTTATTCCTTTAGACTTAATCTCTTGATTCCCCTAGGTTCACCCTCGGGGATGGAGCCATTTCCACGCCGCGATCGCTACTTAGCTATTTCTACAAAGACGGTTGCCGCTGGAGCGCCAGTTTGAGTAGCGCACTATACTCTTTCCCATTGACGATGTAAGCCCCAAAGCGTTCCAGGTGAGGGTTCATCATTTGGGCATCAAACAGGCTAAATTGGCGATCGCGCAAGTGCTCTACCAATTTCACCATGGCGACTTTAGACCCCTCTGGAATCTGGTAAAACATCGATTCGCCAATAAAAGCGCCCCCAATGGTGAGACCCAAAATGCCGCCCGCCAGCTGATCCCCTTGCCAGGTTTCAAAACTATAGGCATAGCCTGCTTGGTATAAGGCGGCATAAATCTGTTTCAATTCGTCCGAGATCCAGGTGGTTTCGCGGTTAGCACAGCCCGCAACCACAGCTGGAAAATCTCGATTAATCGCCGTGGTAAACCGATTTTGGTTGAGCACACGTTGCAGCGATCGCGGATAGCGAAACCGCTCGTCTAGCGGAATCAACGTCCGCTCGCGGCTGGAATACCAGCCCAGCCCCTCATCTGCTTCACCAGCCATCAAAAAATAGCCCTGAGAATAGCCTCGGACAATGGCCGCTACGTCATACTGCAAGTCGGTCATCTTTATTTATGATTGGAACGGCTGGCGCTATTCCATAATTACGCATATAGCGTTTGCATCGTGATTTCATTGCCATGACAGAACCCATTCAAGCCATTACGTTGCCCGCGACCGAAAACCCTCAGCAGGAGGGCGAGTGGCTGCAAACCTCCCTACATCGCTGGTTAGATCAAGAGTTTCTTCCAGAAGCAGTCAATGCAGAAATTGCGCGGCGGGCAGCCCAGATTTTTGTCCGTCAGCGGATGGAGGGCGAAAATGATCTGGGTTCGCTGGTAATTGCGATTGTGACTGAGATGCAGGCGTTTGATTTTTCTCGCAGCTTCTATGGAGAATTTGCGATCGCCAACGCCGTTAGCGATTTGCTATTGGATAGCCTAGGGATCGATCGCTGCTGTGGCCAGTAACCCATCCTTGAGACCCGCCACCGCTCATCTGTTTGATTCCTACAGAAATTTAAGCTTGCTTTCCGGTAAATCCAGGCAAACAGCCCTAGGAGAACCCTCCTTAGTTTGGTAGGATGAATGTAAAATGCCTTTGCTCCTCAGGACATGCCAGACATGCTGACTCTAGAAGCCACAAAATCGTCTAAACAGGACGTCAAGCTGGGTCGAGTTCTTTTAGTAGAAGATGAAGAGCTGATTCGAGAAACTGTTGCGCTGGCGCTGAGCGAAGAGGGCTATGAGGTGCTAATTGCCGAAGATGGCCGGAGCGCCCTAAATTTTGCCTCTAGAACCGAGGATAGCAACTCTCTAGAGTTCCCCGATGTTGACCTGATTATTCTAGATTTGATGCTGCCCTATGTGAACGGACTAGACCTGTGTCGTCTGATTCGGCATCAAGGTAGCAGTGTGCCGATTTTGATTCTCAGCGCCAAAGGTAGTGAGACCGATCGGGTGGTGGGTCTAGAGGTCGGTGCCGATGACTACTTGACGAAACCCTTTGGCATGAGAGAACTGGTGGCTCGCTGTCGCGCCTTGCTGCGGCGGCATCGGCAGGCGCAGCCCAAAACGACTGGCTCTAGCCTGCGCTTTCAAGAAATCGTGCTGTATCCTCAAGAATGCCGGGTGACAGTGCGCAACGAAGAAATCAATCTATCGCCTAAAGAATTCCGCATTTTGGAATTATTTATGAGCCATCCTCGACGGGTTTGGTCGCGTGATCAGCTGATCGAAAAAGTATGGGGTCCCGACTTTATGGGCGATAGTAAAACAGTAGATGTCCATATTCGCTGGCTGCGAGAGAAGATGGAGGTTGACCCGAGCCGTCCCGAATATCTCACTACCGTGCGCGGCTTTGGCTATCGTTTTGGCTAGGTGATTTGGCCGAGATCCTGAGCAGCCCAGCGACAACAACATGAGCATGGGATGGATTCTGTGGCCGCACTAGGGTTTTTGCTAGGGTTAGTCGTTGGATTAGTAATTTTGGCGTGGGAGCGATCGCGTCAAAACATGAAACTCAAACGCTTGCTGCGAGAATTGCGAGCCGTTCCAGACGTTCAAAATTCACCCTTTTCAACTACGTCTCAATTGGCCTTAACGGTCGCCTATCAGCAGCGAATTCAGTCCGAACTAGAGCAACAAATTGAAACCGATCGCCAAATTTTAGATCAAGCTCCGGTCGGGTATCTTCAAGTTGACGATGAGAACCGATTGGTCTGGTGCAACGCTGAAGCGCGATCGATTTTGGGTATTGCCTCTGGCCTTTCCACCGCTCCTCGGCTGCTGCTCGAACTGGTGCGCTCCTATGAGCTAGATCAGCTGGTAGAGCGCACCCGCAATCTGAAGCAGCTCTGCCAGCAAGAATGGACGTTTTACCCAGCTAGCTCTGACCTATCACAATTATCAAATCAGCCCGCTTATGTGCTGCGCGGCTCTGGGTTCCCATTGCAGAAAAACCACGTTGGCGTATTTCTAGAAAACCGCCAAGAAGCGATCATGCTAGTGCAACAGCGCGATCGCTGGGCCTCAGACGTCGCTCACGAATTAAAGACCCCCCTCACGTCAATTCGACTGGTAGCCGAAACCTTGCAGTCTCGGTTGGATCTGCCCCTGCGCGGCTGGGTGGATCGATTAGTCAGTGAAACCATCCGCCTCAGCAGCCTAGTCCAAGACCTGCTAGATCTGGCGCTGATCGATCGCGAATCCTATCATTGCCTACATTTTCAAGCCACTGACCTACCTGAATTGGTGCAATCTGCCTGGATTAACCTTGAACCCCTGGCGCGCAAAAAACAGCTTCAACTAGAGTATCAAGGCCCTGACCAGTTGCTAATTGAAGCCGATGAGTCGCGCCTGTATCGAGTATTAGTCAATTTATTAGACAACGGCATCAAATATAGCCCTCCCTGGGGAACCATTTTGGTGCAAGTCAAGATGATTGATAGCTCAGATGCGACCCGTTCACCCCACCTGTGTTTGGAGGTCAGTGATGCTGGCCCAGGCTTCACTGAAAATGACTTGCCCCATGTGTTTGAACGGTTTTATCGAGCTGACCCAGCGCGATCGCGTCCCTCGATTCAAGAGATCAAAGGCTTACTGTCAGCCGCAGTTCTCCCCACCGAACCCTCTACTTCTCGTCCTCCCGACACCGAACGCGATGACATTCAGCGGCGTCACAACAGCGGCTTGGGGCTGGCCATTGTCCGGCAAATTGTTGAAGCCCATCATGGATCTGTAACGGCAAGCAACCACCCCGAAACCGGTGGAGCCTGTTTGCAGGTCTACTTACCTCAGCAGCAGCCCGAACGACCCGCATCTTCGTTTCACAAAAATTATTAGGCGAATTATTAGGCGGCTTCATTTGCTCCAAAACGATCTCAGCCGCTACGCTAAAATGCAAACCTACCGACAGGGATAGCTATGGTCGAACGGGTGCAAAAGATTTTGTCTCAATATGGGATTGCCTCTCGCCGTCAGGCCGAGCAAATGATTTTGGCCGGACGGGTGCGCCTCAATGGGGCGATCGCGACCCTAGGGCAAAAAGCTGATCCCACCTGCGATCGGATTGAAGTCGATGGGGCATGGTTGCAGCCCCGTCAACGTCCACCCGCTCTTTACCTACTAATGCATAAACCTGCCGGCGTTGTTTCCACCTGCCAAGATCCCTGGGCGCGCCGTACCGTTCTAGACTTGCTGCCTTCTCACCTAGCCACCGAAGCTGGGCTACATCCGGTAGGACGGCTAGATGCCGACTCCACAGGTGCCCTGCTGCTGACTAATGACGGCGAGGTGACCTTTGCCCTGACTCATCCCTCCCATGCCATTGCCAAAACCTACCAGGTTTGGGTACAAGGATCACCGCCCGAAGCCTCTCTAGAACAGTGGCGTAGAGGGATAGTCTTGGCAGGCAAACCCACCCGCCCTGCCGAAGTCCGCATAGTGCGATCAACGCGATCGCAAACCCTGTTAGAAATTGTGTTGCGCGAAGGCCGCAATCGGCAAATCCGCCGGATCGCTGAACAGCTTGGCTATGAGGTGACGCAGCTCCATCGCATATCGATTGGTCCCATTCACCTAGATGCGTTGGTAGTTGGAACATATCGGTTGCTAACGACGGCAGAGATTAGCTTCTTGAACGCTCAGAGTGACTTCTCCCGACGCTGATGCTAGGCATAGCGCGCGGGCTTCTCAAGATCGCTCTTGAGACGTTCGAGCTTCACTTATCCGTAGAGGTTCGCCCTCTGGTTCTAGCTCATCCTCTGACTCCGAGATGGCCGTTCACGCATCAAGGCTTATGTCCACATACGGCGTAAGACTTGATGCGTGAACGGCCAGGGGGCTTTGTGTGGTGTCGCTATGATGTCGCTATGATGTCGCTGTGATGTCGCGATACGACGTTAGCTTAAGTTTTTCTCTATCTAACTAAAACAATATGGAAACAACCCCTTCATCTCCTCACCTGGAGATTAGTGGCTCACGCCAATTTACGTCGTGGCTAGCCGCCCAACCCCTGAGCTTGGCCTTCACGACCTATCAAGCCGGGAAAGTATTTTGGATTGGGTTGCAACCCAACGGACAGCTATCGGTCTTTGAACGCACCTTTGAACGCTGCATGGGGTTAACGGTGCATGGCAATAGCCTGTATCTGAGTACGCTGTATCAACTCTGGCGGTTTGAGAATAGCCTTAGCCCTGGGCAAGTGCATGAGGGCTACGATGCGGTCTATGTGCCGCAGATGTCTTATATAACGGGCGATCTCGATATTCATGATGTGGTGATGGCGGAGGGTAACCCTCGGCCTATTTTTGTCAATACGCTGTTTAGCTGCTTGGCAACGGTGAGCGAAACCCATAGCTTTGTGCCGCTCTGGCAACCCCCGTTTGTCAGCAAGCTTGCCGCCGAAGACCGTTGCCATCTCAATGGGTTAGCGCTGCGGGATGGGAAACCCCGCTATGTGACGACGGTGAGCCGCAGTGATGTGGCCGATGGCTGGCGCGACCATCGCAGTGATGGCGGTTGTGTGATTGATATTGAGAGCAATGAAATCATCGCGGCAGGGTTATCAATGCCCCATTCGCCGCGTTGGTATCGCGATCGCCTCTGGCTATTGAACTCCGGGACAGGCGAATTTGGCTATGTGGATAGCGCAAGCGGCCAGTTTGAAGCGGTGACCTTTTGCCCTGGCTACCTGCGAGGGCTGGCGTTTGCCGGAGACTTTGCCATCGTTGGGCTATCAGAACCGCGACACAACAAAAGTTTTCAAGGGTTGCCGCTAGATGCCGCCCTAGCGCAGAAGGGAGCCGAACCACGCTGTGGGATTGGGGTGATAGACCTACGCAGTGGAGATCTGGTGCATACGTTGCGCATTGAGGGCGCTGTTTCAGAACTCTATGACGTGGTGAGCATTCCAGCGGTGCAGCGCCCGATGGCGATCGGGGTGCGTTCTGATGAAATCCGACGGGTGATCTCCATGGGAGAGGCGTGATGGGATATTGGCGCGGGCTAGTGGTGCCGAGATAGATGACCAGTGAAACCTAATAAAGAGTAGAGAGAAGAAATGGCCTTTGACCCGATTTTGAATTTGGCTGATCTCGATGGCAGCAATGGCTTTCGCCTCGATGGGGTGGCAGAATTTGACCGTTCCGGTAATTCGGTGAGCAGTGCCGGGGATATCAATGGGGATGGCTTCGATGACCTGATTATTGGGGCACGCTATGCCTCCCCCAATGGCCTCTTTTCAGGCTCCAGCTATGTGGTGTTTGGCAGTGATGGTGGGTTTAGTCGCACCCTCAATCTCTCCACCCTCACTGGCCTCAAT
>CASBQX010000010.1 GCA_949127925.1 Synechococcales cyanobacterium PMM_0002 | reverse complement strand
GAGATGTTTCGTTTGGGCGGCAATGTATTTGATGCGGTCGTGGCGGCGGTGCTGGCGGCCTGTGTGGTAGAACCAACGCTGACGTCATTGGGCGGGGGTGGGTTTTTGCTGGCGCATACGGCAGATAATCGCAACACGCTGTTCGATTTTTTTACCCAAACCCCTCGCCAAAAGCGCAATCCAGCGGAAGTTGATTTTTACCCCGTAGAGGTAAATTTTGGTACAGTCACCCAGGAATTTCATGTGGGGTTGGGTTCCATCGCCGTACCGGGTGCGGTAGCGGGGTTGTTTCACGTACACCAGCGGCTAGGTCGGCTGCCGTTTAAGGCGATCGCCGCTCCTGCCATCCACTATGCCACCACGGGCGTAGAAATTGAAGCCTTCCCGGCCTATTGCTTCAGTATTTTGGAGCCGATTGTTTTGGGTTGTCCAGAAGCGTGCCGCACCTACGCTCCCGGCCAGATTCTGCCGCAGCCCGGAACGGTGATCAAACTGCCAGAACTGGCCGCAACCTTGAGCTATCTGGCGGAGGCTGGGGCAAGGGCGTTTTATGAAGGTGAAATGGCGCAGCAGTTGGTCAACGACTGTCGCGATCGCGGCGGCTATTTGACCCTAGACGACCTGAAGCACTATCAGGTAATTGAGCGATCGCCGTTGAGCACCACCTACCGGGGCAACACGCTATTAACCAACCCGCCACCTAGTTCAGGCGGTTCGTTAATTGCCTTTTCGCTGGCATTGCTGGCTCAGGTGCAGCTTTCAGACCTAGAGTTTGGCAGCGCCGATCATTTACGAACGTTGGTAGAGGTGATGCGCCTGACTAATCATGCCCGCACCGATGGGTACGATGCTCGGTTATCCCAACCCAATGTTGCAGAGCAGTTTCTGGCAGCAGAGCATCTCAACCCCTATATCGAAAAATTGAGTTTGGCTTTGAGTCGGGCTAACCCTGGGGGCGACAGGTCGAGTAGCAACAAATGGGGCAGTACAACCCACATCAGTGCCATTGACGCTGATGGCAACGCGGCCAGTGTAACTACGTCTAATGGAGAAGGGTCGGCCTATACGATTCCGGCAACCGGGGTCATGATGAATAACATGCTAGGTGAAGCCGATCTGCACCCGACCGGGTTTCACGATTGGCCAGAAAACGTGCGAATTTCGTCCATGATGGCACCCACCATGCTGCTAAAAAATCACCAGCCCGAACTTGTGCTGGGTTCCGGTGGCTCCAATCGGATTCGCACCGCCATTGTGCAAGTTATTTCTAATCTGATCGACTTCCAAATGCCCGTAGATCTGGCGGTAAATAGCCCGCGCGTGCATTGGGAAAATGATGTGTTTAATGTGGAGCCGGGTTTTGCCTCCCATGCGTTAGCTCAACTGCTCATGACTCAACCGTTGAGCCATTCAACTCAGTTGCCATCGAACGAAAAATGGGTGGCATGGGAGCAAAAAAATATGTTTTTTGGTGGGGTTCATGCCGTCGCTATGGCGATAGAGGGTGCAGATAGGGGTGCATTATTTGGGGGAGGCGATCGCCGTCGTAATGGCTATGTCGCCATTCTATAATTCTCTGTAGTTTAGCGATTTAGGCAGATAAAAATAGCTCAGCTCGACCTGGCATCAAACGGCTGGGGCAGTTTTTCGACCTGAAAATATTGATGGAATTTCTCAGTCACCTGAAGCCATGCGGAGCGGCTGTTGGCCTTGCGCCGCTTGCGGACAAAACTCATTTCGACCAATTCTTGAACGTGTTGATAAGCACCAGATCCACGCAACTCTACCAAATCGGTCAAGGTGAGGGGCCCGCGCAGTGCGATCGCCGCCAACGTTCGCAGCGCCCCTAAGCCTAAATCGACAGGGACTAACTGCTGCACCAGCTCTTGATAGGTTTCTCGTAGCTGCAACGAATATCCATCCGGCGTTTCAGCTATTTCCAGCGCGCCCTCTCGCTGGGCATAATCGGCCATTAGTTCAATCAAGCTATCTTTAGCGGCTTGGCGATCGCATCCAGCATACTCAACCAATTTTGTAATAGTTAGGGGTTGTCCTTTAAGGTAGAGAATCGCTTCAATTTTGCTGGCAAGACGGGACATGCTTAAAAGGCGTTAGGTTCTGGTTTAATACTTGGTTTTTGTGGGTCACGGCTCAAACCCTGCCCTCAGGCAGACTCGCAAACACCTGCTCGATCAATTGCTTAGTCTTAGAGTCGAGGTTCTGCCAGTCTACCTCACCTGTTTCATCGAGTAGCGCGAGATCGACTTCAACCGTGACTTCATCAGTCACGCTGAGGATAGGATTATAGTTTTTGAAGCAAATTTGATAGCAAAGCTGCCACAGGTCAACGGTTACCTGGCGTTCATGTTCAGAATGTTTGAGGCAAAGCTGATAGGTAGGATGGGGTTGAGGTAGGCGAGCCAACTCTGCTTCTAGCTGGGGTAGGTCGTTGGGGGTAGCGATCGCCAACTGCTGCTGCATTTTCAACACATGAGACTGCATCTCAGTCGTCACCCCGTCTGGCCAAATGGTTTGCTCTTGGTAGTTGCCTTGCCAATCTGAATGATCCAACGCTTTGCGGATATTGTCGATTAATCGAATGAAAACAGGCTGCATGAGGATCTCTGCTTGCTGCCATTCGTCTACGTTGGCAAACTTCGGCTTAGTCACGATTTTTCTCTCTAAACACACCTGAATTATTTTGGTATCCCTAAACGTTTAGTGATCTCAACTAGAACAGTGCTATCAAAGCATCCATCTCACAAGTTAGTAGATCAGATGAGCCAGGGCAAATCAGAATTCATCGGGTCTTTGTGGGATGCGATCGCAGCTTTATCGTACCTTTACTGAAGCGGCGTTCTTCTTTAGTATGATTGGATACATCTTGACCTTATCAGCCTGAGGTGATGCTAATAGATTTTTAGAAATAGTATTCCGTTCGTGCTTCTAGCCGTGCAGCCGCAATACATTTCCTGCTGGCCAGTAAATGAATGGGCTACTCAATTTTCAGGGTGATCTTCTACACGTTCATGGTTAGCTATGGGCACAGGCAAAGGTGAGTCGTTACGTACCACCCATTGTCTGTGCTTTTTTTTGGTCTGTGCTTTTTTTTGGCGATACGCGCTCTGCGCAGGCAAGCTAATGCCCATCTTCTCAGGCAAAGCTTATGCTGATATGACTCAACTCCGATCCCCAAGTCTGATAAACTTTTTGACAGCGGACAGTTCGTAGAACGACGCCAGATCAATAGTTTGGAGGGTAGGCTTGGTGGAAAGTACACTCGGTTTAGAAATTACTGAAGTCGTTGAGCAGGCTGCGATCGCGTCGGCGCGGTTGATGGGGAAGGGAGACAAAAATGAAGCAGACCGAGTCGCTGTAGAAGCCATGCGGGAGCGTATGAATAAGATTCATATGCGCGGCCGCATTGTGATTGGAGAAGGGGAGCGCGACGATGCACCCATGCTCTATATCGGTGAAGAAGTCGGAATTTGCACCAGCCCCGATGCTAAAGCGTTTTGCAACCCCGATGAACTAATTGAAATCGATATTGCAGTCGATCCATGTGAAGGCACAAACCTGTGTGCGTATGGGCAACCGGGTTCGATGGCTGTGCTGGCTATTTCTGAAAAGGGTGGGCTGTTTGCCGCCCCCGATTTTTACATGAATAAACTGGCTGCGCCTCCTGCGGCCAAGGGCAAAGTCGATATTAACTATTCTGCGACCAAGAACTTGCAGATTCTGGCCGAGTGCCTCGATCGCAGTATTGATGAATTGGTGGTGGTGGTGATGAAGCGCGATCGCCACACTGACTTAATTAAAGAAATCCGTGAAGCGGGAGCCAGAGTTCGGCTGATTTCGGATGGGGATGTGTCTGCGGCAATTTCTTGCGCCTTTGCTGGCACTACCACTCATGCGTTGATGGGCATTGGCGCTGCGCCTGAAGGGGTGATATCAGCCGCAGCCATGCGTTGCTTAGGTGGTCACTTCCAAGGGCAATTGGTCTACGATCCGGCGATCGTTAAAACAGGGCTGATTGGTGAAAGCAAAGAAGCTAACATCGAGCGCCTAAATTCTATGGGCATCACCGATCATGACAAGGTGTATGACGCTCACGAACTGGCGTCTGGTGAAACCGTGCTGTTTGCGGGGTGCGGCATCACATCCGGCACACTAATGGAAGGCGTCCGCTTCTTCAAGGGCGGTGCTCGGACTCAAAGTTTAATTATCTCCAACCAGTCCAACACCACTCGCTTTGTAGACACAATTCACATGTATGGCGACCAAAAGTATCTGCAATTGAAATAATCTAATTTCCTGTAGAGACGCGATTAATCGCGTCTCTATTTTTGTGGATGTATGGCTCGATCCGGTGTGATCAGGCGATCGCCCGTCCCGTCTTAGCGCTTACGATTATTGCACGCTAAGCAAGCGAGACTCTGCCAGTCGATCCACCCAGCCTTCAATATAGGCGCGGTTTGCTTGCTGTTGCGGTAGCTCGGCGGTGTCTAGCGGGTGGGGCAGGGTGCCCAGAATGGCAGCAGTCGTCACGCAGAACATGGATTTTTGAAAACTCACGCAGATTTTGACCCGTAAGTCATCCTCACCGCGCGAACTGTTCATATAGAAAGCGTGCAGATAATCGGGGATAAAATGGCTCATATCTTGCATCAGCAGGGTGGGAGGAATACCTGCCCCACCAATCGGTAGAGGATCGGCGAACAGTGCTCCGTAGTTAAAGTCTTCTTGATGCGCAGAAATTTGATGCGCCTGAGCGTTATAAGAAACCGTGCCAAAAAATGGGAAGGAGCGTAAAAATACGGCTTCGATGTAAGGCACCGCTGTATCTGCTAAAAATGTTAGCCCTGCCGACTCGGGAATGATGTCGTAACGTTGGCCGTGAACGGTGACTGCATAGGTTATTGGCAGGCTAGCGGCATCGACTAACCGCTGCTGGATATGGGCAACCACATCGGCGATCGCCCTAATCTTGCCCTGGTCGTACAGATCCGACAGTTCCAAAAACATGTGGCTCATCACTCGCCAAAATTGCCCCAGAGCACTGTAGTAGGCCATGACGCGCACCTGCTCTGGCAGAAAATCGGGAAACAGGCGGTTGATGCCGCGCATCGGCAAATTTGGCCGCAGCTTTGCCTGAATGGCGGCTCTGGCACGGGTCAAAAATTCTGGTGAATCTAGATAGGTATCCAACCCACCACCGCCATGCCAAAACATGGATTTCATGCAATATTCAGCAAATTCGTAGTTGATTCGATCGTGTCCCAAATGACGCAGTAGTTTTGGCAGCGTCACCTCGCCATTGAAGTACTTAAACACCGGAAACAGTACAAGGAACTGATGGTTGGCAATGTAGGTGAGGTTTTGCCAGTAAGCATCTAGCACAATGCCATAGCTCTTGAGCACGCCAACCACTTCGAGCAGGTTGTCGGGTGTTTCTGGCAGCAGCGCTCCGCCCGTTTCTAGTCGGGTTACTAGGGTAGAGAGAGGATGGGCAGAGGGTCTAGACGTGGCGACCATAGGAGGTGAGGAAGAATTAGAGGGTGGGCAGGTGAGGCGATAGATGGGCTGGCATGACGGAGGGGGTACGGAAGATCTCGATCAGTCCGTCTCGCATTAAGGGAGCTAGCGAGGTGATGCTATGTTCGGTTGCCAAGCTGCCCAGTGCCAACGAGGTGCGTTCACTCCAGCGCATCATCCAGTTGGGCTGGAGACCCAGGGTAATCACCAGGGCAAGAATAACGATGGACGGAATGCGGTCTTTCCAGTAAATAGCCGGGAGGTTAGAGACTGGATCGGAGAGGCGACCGAAGAAAACACGGTTGATCAGGTTCAAGAAATATACGGCAGTTAAAGCGGTGCCAATCATGCACAGCAGGGTAGGGATGGGAAAGACTAAGATGCTGCTGCGGTAAACAATAAACTCGGCAACAAAGCCCACCATGCCAGGAATGCCAGCGCTGGCCATGGCAGCTGCTATCATCAACGTCCCAATCAGCGGCAAGCCTCGCTCTGGGTTGAGCAATCCCCGCAGCACGGTGACATCGCGGGTGCCCGTTTTGGCATAGACGACACCGACTAAGAAAAACAGCAGACCCGAAATCAGTCCATGGCTGACCATTTGGGCGATCGCCCCAGCAATACTCAGAGGGGATGCGACTGCGATCGCCAGCAAAATATAGCCCATGTGCCCCACAGAACTGTAGGCGACAATTTTTTTCATGTCGGTTTGGGCGATCGCCACAAACGAGCCATACAGCACATTAATGACCGCCAACACCGCCAATCCTGGGGCTAAAACCTGCCACGCATCGGGAAATAGCCCTAGGCCAAATCGCAGCAGCCCATAGGTACCCAGTTTAAGCAACACTCCCGCGAGCAGGACAGAGACTGGTGTGGGCGCTTCTACGTGCGTATCGGGGAGCCACGTATGCAGTGGCACAATTGGGATCTTGATGCCAAAGCCAATCAGCAGCACCACTAGCAGCACCACTTGTGTGCCCAGCGGCAGCGTCTGGTGCTTGACCACGTCATAGTCGAAGCTAAAGGTGCCGCTCAGCAACGCCAGACCAAAAAACGCGGCCAAAATTAAAATGCCTGAGACCGCTGTGTAAATCAGGAACTTCATGGCGGCATAGCCCCGACGAGCGCCCCCCCAAATCGCAATAATTAAGTACAGCGGGACGAGTTCTACTTCATAAAATAGGAAAAACAGCAGCAGGTTTTGAGCGAGAAACGCCCCGGCCACTCCCGCTGACAAAATTAGCATCAGGCAATAATACAGCCGAGGCCGCGTCACGTTGGCATCGCTGCTGTAGATAGAGAGCCAAATCAGTAAACTGCTCATCCCCACTAGCGGCAGCGCCAACCCATCCATTCCCAGTTGGTAGGTCAGCCCCAAAGTATCCAACCAGGGCAGTGATTCCTGAAACTGTAGCCCCGATAGGCTGATGTCAAACTGGCTGATGAGTATCCCTGTCCAGGCCAGCACCCCTGTCGTCAGCACCAACGCAATTTGACGGATCCGGCTAGCAGATACGGCCTGAGGCAGACAGCCGATCACTATCACGCCTACTAGCGGCAACCAAATCAAGACACTCAGCATGGTGGTTCCCCGATTCCTCGATTCATCATAATTTGGTGATTACAACGTCCAGCTCAACCAGGCAATCCCTAGAAAAACTCCGACAAACAGAGTCAGCAGGTAATGACGCGATTGCCCAGAGATTGTATATTTCAGGCTTTCACCGCTCATCAAGGACACAATTCCCAGGAGATTCACCATGCCATCCACAACGTAGCGATCAAACCAGGCAGTGAGGCGCGATCCTTGAGTCACTGCCAGCACGACGGTGAGGCGGTAGAGTTGCTCAATGCGGAAATCTTGCGCCAGCAGATCCTGTAGGGAAAGCCAGCCACCTCCCTCGGGTTGCGGCGATCGCGTGCCCAAGTAGAACACGCTACCTAGCCCGCACCCGATCGCACTAGACGTGACCAGTAGGCCGGCGATCGCCCAGTTAATCTCACTAACCGCAGGCAATAGTTGCCACCGGATCAGCATGGCGGGCACCAGTAAGGTTGCCACCGTCAAAAAGACCATCGGCAATGCCAGCAGCCACGGCACTTCTGGAGCGCGGCGCGTTTTCTCTTGAGGAGAGCCACAAAACACTAACCCAAATATCCGGGTCAGGCTGAAGGAGGTTAGCCCATTTACCAGCAGCAGCACGATAAACAGGGGATTAGACAACGGCCAGATGGCATCGGCCCACTGGTGCATCGCCCAAAAGCAGCCCAGCGGTACTAGCCCAACTGAACCCAGTGCCCCGACGACAAATCCACTCGTGGTGGCGGGCATCCGCGAGGCTAGACCGCCCATCTCGCGGAGATCCTGGGTATTAGTAGTCAAAATGATTGCGCCCGTGCTCATAAACAGCAACGCCTTGGCTAGCGCATGAGTAAACAAAAATAGCAGCGCCACCTCGTCTTGCTGCATGCCGACGGCCAAAAATACCAGACCTAGGTAAGCACTGGTAGAGTGCGATAGCGCCCGTTTGATGTCGATTTGGGCGATCGCCACCAGCGATGACCCAATAGCCGTAACCGTTCCCAGCACCATCAGCGTCGTCAGCGCCACGGGCGACAATGCCAAAATTGGCTGCATGCAGATTAAGACGTATGCCCCACAGGCAACCACCACCGAGTTCCGCAAAATAGACGCTGGGTTAGGGCCTTCCATTGCCTCATCTAGCCAGAGGTTGAGGGGAAACTGAGCGCACTTACCCACAGGGCCGGCAATTAATGCCAGACCCAACAAATTTGCCGTCAGCGGTGGCAGATCTGCCGTTTGTGCCCAATCCGCCAACGCCGGAAAATCCCAGGTGCCTGCGATCGCCCCCAGCGACACCACCCCCATAAATAGGAGCAAATCACCTACCCGCTTCGTTAAAAATGCATCCCTAGCGGCGGTCACCACTAGGGGCTGAGCATACCAGAAACCCACCAGTAGGTAGGTAGATAGCGTGAGCGTCTCTAGCAGGGCGTAGCTCAAAAACAGAGAATTACTGAGCACCAAGCCGCTCATTGCGCCCTCAAAAAAACCCATTAGGGCATAAAATCGAGCCAGCGCCCAATCTTTTTCTAAATAACCTAGCGCAAAAACTTGGGCTAACATACTCAGCGCCGTGATCAATACTGCTGCCCCCACGCTCACTCGCGACACCTCTAGGGTGAGTGAGACCTCTAAGTCCAGAACGTTGAGCCATGACGTTGGCAAGTACTGCGGCGGCGAATCCCAAACGGCAAACCACAGCAAGACGCTATGCACTAGCGCTAAAATCGTCATCAAAAAATTGAAGTACGCGGCAGGTCGAGGCCCCGTATGACGAATCACGCCCGTTGACCAGGGAATGGTTAGCAGCGCGCCCAAAAGACCATACCCGGGCACCCACCAACTTGTCTGGATGAGAAATTGATTCATCGACAAAATCGCCTTTGTGTCGTTTAGTAACGGATGAATAAGGGG
>CASBQX010000009.1 GCA_949127925.1 Synechococcales cyanobacterium PMM_0002 | reverse complement strand
GCTATCGAATCCAAGGAATCCCAGGGTAACCCAGATAGTTCTCCCAACACGGCCACTGATTTGTTTCTCCGGCATCGTCTCAAGCTGGTAGAAGAACTGTGGCAGGCTGTATTACATCAAGAGTGCGGTCAGCAGCTCGTAGACTTGCTGCGACAATTGCGGGCACTGTGCTCTCCCGAAGGGCAAGTGCCCGAAGGGATGGAGTCGGGTGCCCTGAAGGTAATTGAAAAATTGGACTTAAATGAAGCCATTCGCGCCGCCCGTGCGTTTGCGCTTTATTTTCAGCTGATCAATATTGTAGAGCAGCACTACGAGCAGCGTGGCCAGCAGCAGCAGTATCGCGCTACTTACGAAAGTCTAATGGCAGAAGCAGCCCTAACGGCAGCCGACGCGGAAGAATCCGCCAATGGTCTCCATACCGATTTACTAGAGCGCACCCTGCAAGATGACACCGCCCGCCGCGAAATGAGCACCTTCCGAGGGCTGTTTCCCAAACTGCACAGCCTCAATGTGCCCCCTCGTCAAATTCAACACCTCATCGATAATCTCGATATTCGCCTGGTATTTACGGCCCACCCCACCGAAATTGTGCGCCATACCATTCGCGATAAGCAACGCCGGATTGCTAAAATTTTGGCCAGCTTAGATCAGGCCGAAGAAGGGCTGCAAATGGTCGGGCTAGCGTCTTCTTGGGAATCGGAAGGGCTGCGGGAGCAGCTAACGGAGGAAATTCGGCTGTGGTGGCGCACCGATGAATTGCACCAGTTTAAGCCGACGGTGCTAGACGAAGTAGACTACGCCCTACACTACTTTCAAGAAGTGTTGTTTGAGGTCATTCCGCAGCTCTACTATCGGTTTCGCACCGCGTTGGAGGGAACATTCCCAGGACTGCGACCACCCAGCTACGATTTCTGTAAGTTTGGTTCTTGGGTCGGCTCAGATCGCGATGGCAACCCCTCTGTAACGCCCGAAATTACCTGGAAAACGGCCTGCTATCAGCGCAATTTGGTGCTGAGTAAATACGTCAATTCTGTGAAGCACTTGGTGGATCTGTTGAGCTTGTCGCTGCACTGGAGCGATGTGCTGCCCGAACTGCTCGAATCGCTAGAGCAAGAGCAAGTGCAGATGCCGGAGGTTTATGAGCAGCTGGCCATTCGCTATCGCCAAGAACCCTACCGCTTGAAGCTGGCTTACATTCAGCAGCGGTTACACAATACGCGCGATCGCAGCCTCAAGCTATATAGTGGCGACTACTTCAATGATGAAGTGCTCGATACCAATCCGGCGACGCTCTACCGTTCTGGGAAAGACTTTCTCGCCGATTTAAGCTTAATTCGGCGTAGTTTGGAGGAAACCGGGTTAACCTGTCGCGATCTCGAAAACCTGATCTGCCAGGTCGAAATTTATGGCTTTAATTTGGCATATTTAGACATTCGTCAAGAGAGTAGCCGCCATTCTGACACGCTCAGCGAAGTTGCCGACTATCTCCAAATCTTGCCTCGTCCCTATAATGAGCTATCAGAGGAAGAGCGATCGCTGTGGCTAGTTAACGAGCTACAAACCCGCCGCCCGCTGATTCCAACCGAACTCCCCTTCTCTGAAAAAGCCTGCGAAACCATTCAGACCTTTCGGATGGTGCGCAAACTGCATCAAGAGTTTGGTCCCGAAATTTGCCAGACCTACGTGATTAGTATGAGCCACCACGCCAGCGATTTGTTGGAGGTGTTGCTGCTGGCAAAAGAAGCAGGGCTGTATGATCCGGCGACGGGTGCAGGCACCCTACAAGTGGTTCCCTTATTTGAAACCGTGGAAGATTTGCTGCGGGCACCCGCTGTCATGCGGCAATTGTTTGACCTGCCGCTATATCGGGCTTATTTGTCGGGCGGTTATGATGCTGAAAACCTCCGGAGGCAGGCTAGCCCCACCCCTACCGCTCCCTATCCCCTGGCCGATGCGCCTGCTCCCTCCCTGCAAGAAATTATGCTGGGATATTCCGACAGCAATAAAGACTCGGGATTCCTCAGCAGTAACTGGGAGATTCACAAGGCGCAGCAAGCACTACAAGCAGTTGCCGAGCAGTACGATGTAGCGCTCCGGATCTTCCACGGGCGAGGTGGGTCTGTGGGGCGTGGCGGCGGGCCTGCCTATGAAGCAATTTTGGCTCAGCCCGGTCGCAGCATTGATGGACGAATTAAAATCACCGAGCAGGGTGAAGTGCTAGCGTCTAAGTACAACCTGCCTGAGCTGGCGCTCTATAACCTGGAAACGATTACTACGGCTGTGATTCAGGCTAGCCTGCTGCGCACCGGGTTTGACGACATTCAGCCTTGGCAAGAAATTATGGAGGAGCTGGCAGCGCGCTCTCGCTCCCACTATCGCGCTTTGATTTACGAACAGCCCGACTTTGTAGATTTCTTCCATCAGGTGACGCCGATTGAAGAAATTAGCCAGCTGCAAATTAGTTCTCGTCCAGCACGGCGCGGCGGTAAGAAAGATTTGGCCAGCCTGCGAGCGATCCCCTGGGTGTTTAGCTGGACGCAGACCCGCTTTTTGCTGCCGTCTTGGTATGGAGTGGGCACGGCCATTAGCGAATTTCTGACCGAAGACCCAGCCGAGCACCTGAAGCTGCTGCGCTATTTTTACTACAAATGGCCGTTCTTCAAAATGGTGATTTCTAAATGTGAAATGACCCTCTCTAAGGTCGATTTGCAGATTGCCAGCCATTATGTTCAGGAGCTGAGCCAGCCTGAGGATCGCGATCGCTTTGAGCGACTGTTCGAGCAAATCGCTAACGAATACTACCTGACGCGCGACCTGGTGCTGGCGATTACAGGACATGCCCGCTTGCTAGATGGTGATCCCGACCTGCAACGATCGGTGCAGCTCCGTAATGGCACCATTGTCCCGCTTGGATTCTTGCAAGTTTCGCTCCTCAAACGGCTGCGCCAGCACAAAACTAGCGCCGCCTCCGGTGTCGTTCGCTCTCGCTACAGCCGAGGTGAACTGCTGCGCGGTGCCCTACTCACCATCAACGGAATTGCAGCGGGTATGCGAAACACGGGTTGAGCCGCAACATGTTGCAACATTAGGAACCTGAACTGAAGCAAACATAATGCCGAGTAGGGTTTGGCACTGCCAAACCCTCACCGCTACTGTCCCGCTACCACGGTAGGCGGCGGCGGTAGAGCCTGAATGGTTTGATCAGTGCTGGTACGATTAGTCCCCTCTCCGCTATTGGTGACTGCATCAGAGCCAGCGGCGCTGGCATCAAGAACTGCTGGAATGGCAGGTTTCTGCACGGCTGATGTGGCGGCGATGACTCGATCTTCATAGACGTTGAGCAATCGTTTGGCTTCAAAAACAGAGGTCGTATTAGCGGGAACATCGCCTAAGCGATCGATCGCCACTTGCCACATCACTTGAGCTAGGTGCGGATCTTTTGCTGCGGCTGTACTGGCTTGTTTTTCAGCGGCCAGACGCATCATTTGTTTTGCCAACGCCAGAGCCTGCTGGCCTTGCTGCTCTTGCTGAATCCGTTCCTGGACGCTGGCCAAGCTGGCGTGAGATTCTTTGAGGCTTTGTTGCGCCAGCGGATAATAGTCGCTATTGGCAGGCACCTGTTCCAACTGCTGAATCGTATGTTTCCAGAGCGCTTCAACCGCTTGCCAGGTTTCGGCATCTTGCAGCGAATGTTGCGATTGCTGAAAAGCCTGTTGGGCAAAACTTGCAGCCGTCGTAATTTCGGTTAAGGCGATCGCCTGCCGCCGATAAACATGAGCTAAGTTTTGCGCCTCTGCTCGGCGATTAGACCACATGGGGATCGTATCTAGCATCCCAATGGCTCCGTCTAAATACTGCTGAGCCGCACGTAAATCAGATTGAGTAGCCGCCACGTCCAGTAATGCCGCCGATCGCTGCCCCAGCAATTGAGCTGTGTTTAATTCAGAGCAAGTTCCGGTGACACAAGGCTGGCTGAGCGCGTAGCCACCGACCGCTAGCCCCGCCGCTCCTACCCCTGCCACCCAGCTTAACGCCTCGCGAGATTTGCCTAGCTGAATCTGCTGGCTGGCTCGCCGAATGCTAGTCCAAGTTTCAACTAGAGATGACGGTAGCGTAGAGCGCTCAAGGGCGGGTGCCTGCGGCTCTAGCACTAACGTCTCGCCGACTAGCCAGTTCGGCGCATATGCCGTTAGCGCCAACGCCTGACCCGCTAACCCGGTTGTTTGGGCTGCGGTATCAGCGGGCGGCTGGTGCGGCGATCGCACCATAAACTGACAGCGGACATAGGGCTTGGGCTGTCCTGCCACCCTTAAATACAGCCCCACCGGCTGCGTCATCGTTAGCTGAAACGACTGCATCAAATGCTCTAGCGATCGCATCACCCGCTTTGGCTCTACTTCTTCGCCGGCGCGATGGTTCCCGACGACCAATAATCGTCCCTGCTGGAAGGCACAGCGAACGGCTAAGAAAATATTTTGCTCTCGAAAAAGTTCTTCTACCTGGCTACCGAGCCAGTCTAATTCCACCTGGTAACGTGGGCGTTGGCTTGCCTGCGCGGAGCGCGTATCGCCCAACATCTCTGCGAACTGACCCGATTGCTGTAGAGCTGCCTGCATGGTTTTGCCTCCTGCCTACCCCTACTAAATTGCGTTGCTTGACGCCAAACTGAGCAGGTCACTATCTCTGTCAGTATTCATCCACCCAGGCGCATCTCCGGATAGTTTGGCCGCAGGCAATGCGGTAGAAATACGGTTACGCAGGAGCATCCGGATGAGGGGAGAGCCGCCAGCCCGGTTTTACAATTTGGCGAGCGCGAGCAATCACCAGGCAGTCATCTGGCACATTGTCAGTCACGGTTGACCCGGCGGCAATGGTCACATCTGCCCCTAGCGTCAAGGGAGCCACCAACACGCTATTCGAGCCAGTTTTGCTGCGATCGCCAATCACGGTTGGGTGCTTCTTGACGCCATCGTAGTTGGCGGTAATGGTGCCGGCCCCTACGTTGACGCGAGTTCCCAGCGTCGCATCACCCAAATACGACAGATGCGCTACATTGGTGCGATCGCCCAGAGTTGTGTTCTTCAGCTCAACAAAATTACCGACACGACAGCCATGGCCGACCTGCACATGCCCCCGCAAATGGGCATAAGGCCCCACCCGTGCCCCTGCCTGCACCTGGCTATCCGTGACCACAGAAAAGGCAACGGTCACATTCTCCCCAATTTCGCTATTTTCCACCAGCGTTCCAGGGCCAATCCGACTGCCCGCCCGCACAATGGTTTTGCCGCGCAAATGAGTTTGCGGTTCAATGACCACATCCGGCTCCAGCTCTACCGTGTCGTCAATCGTGATGCTGCTGGGATCAAGCAGCGTCACCCCAGCCGCCATCCAGTCGTTTCTGACTCGGGTCTGCAAAATGCCGTAGGCATCTGCCATCTGGCGGCGATCGTTGATCCCCAAAATTTCTTGGTAGTCCTCTACGTCTACCGCCATAACGGGAGATAAGAAGTTAACGACATCGGTCAAATAATATTCTTGTTGATCGTTATTAGATTGCAGCTTGGGCAACACCTCGGCCAAATCAGCCCAGCGAAAACAGTAAATTCCGGCGTTAATCCGACCATTTTGCTGTTGTGCCGTCGTACAATCGCGGTCTTCCACAATCTGCGTCACTCGGTTTTGGCTATCACAAAATACCCGGCCATAGCCGTTTGGCTCAGACATTTGTGCCGTCAAAATAGTAGCGGCGTTGCCCGCTTGCCGATGCGTTTGGAGCAATTGATTGAGGGTTCTAGGGCGCAACAGCGGCACGTCCCCGTTTAACACCAGCAAATCTCCTTCAAAGCCCTGCAAATGGGGCAAAACCTGCTGCACCGCATGCCCCGTGCCCAGTTGCTCGACTTGATCCACAAATTCTAGATGAGCCAGATGCCCCAGCGACTGCCGCACCAGATCTGCTTCATAGCCCACAATCACCAGGTGTCGAGTGGGCTGCACCTCTATCAGGCTAGCCAAGACGCGCTCAACTAGCGATCGCCCTCCCAATTCATGCAAAACCTTGGGGAGGTGCGATCGCATCCGGGTGCCTCGGCCTGCGGCCAAAATTGCTACTGCTAACATATGTGTCTGATCAGTCGGCGCTCAAATCGGCTCTGAAGGGAGTATACCGCGCTTCGGCTAGCTGTTAACGAGATTGCCATGAGGACAAAAGGCAGACGTTGACGCTAGCTTAAGCAGCGGCTTGGTTACTGCTGATAAAAGAGGCAAACTGCTCCATGAGGTCGGGATTGCGCCACCCTTTAGCCGTCTCTTGAAACATAATATTTAGTGACTGATCAGCAGAAAAAGTAGATTTGTACGATCGTTCATGGGTCAAGGCATCGTAAATGTCAATCATCTGAAACACCTGGGCCAAGTAAGGAATGTCGTTACCTACCAACCCATCTGGGTACCCAGAACCATCCCAGCGCTCATGATGATGCCGAATGATGGGCACCACGCCCTGCATGGTTCTGAGCGGCTGACAAATGCGTTCCCCAATCAGTACATGTTGGCGCATCACATCCCATTCAGCGGTCGTTAGATCTCCTGTCTTGAGCAGCACACAGTCAGGAATCCCAACTTTACCAATATCGTGCAAATACCCACCCCACATTAAATCTCTCAGCTCAATTCGAGACAAATTGAGAAATTTGCCCAATGCTTTACCTAAAGTCACCAATCGCTCACAGTGATCACCCGTGTTAGGGTCACGACTTTCAACCGTGCGAGCGATCGAAAATAGCACTTGTCCAGCATGATCTAAGTCTTCATTTAGCCGTTTCTGTTGTACCAGTGAATTCACTCGTGCTGACAATTCGATGCGGTCAAACGGCTTCGATAGAAAGTCATCGCCTCCGGCTTCAATCCCTCGCAACTTGGCCCGACGATCATTCAATGCTGTGATAAAAATGACAGGTATGAGGCGGGTATGCTCATCGTGTTTAAGCTGTCGGCAGACTTCGTAGCCATCCATTCCCGGCATCATGACGTCCAGCAGTATCAGATCGGGAGGGGTCTGATCAACGACCTCTAAGGCGGCAGACCCGCTTTCTGCTTCTAAAACGTCGTATCCCTCAATGGATAAGAGCGCTACTGCGGTCATCCGGCTGGAGGGGTGATCATCTACAATCAGAACTTTCGGCTTCTCAAGATCAAGATAGTTCACAGAAGGAATCTCGCTTTATTCGCTGCAAAACGCTGCAAAGACACTGGTTGGCATCGATCAAATAGTCCATACATAGTCTTATTAATCTCGATTTCCCTTCAGGATTCCCTGCTTTGGCAGGATCTATCTCACTCTGCCAAAACTGGGATCAGTAAGAGGGTGAACCATTATGGGCTAAAAATGATTGTTGAAAGCAATGGCTGATAGCTCGACGGGGCTAATTTGTTGGATTCTCTTAGTATGTTTAATTTCTAGTTGGAACTGTGCTAGCTGTAGATTAATCTTTGGCAGCAGGGACGACTGATGGAACTTGAAATTGAATCGTTTACCCACGTTGTGTCAGCCGCTTGGCTAGCTGAGCATTTGAATCACCCCCGAGTGGCGATCGCCGATTGTCGGTTTTCGCTGACCGATCCAGACCTAGGGCGGCGGCAGTACCAGCAAGGTCATATTCCAGGTGCCCATTACTTCGACCTCAATCATGATTTATCTAGTCCTGTAGGGCAACATGGGGGTCGCCATCCCCTCCCCGAACCCAACCAATTGGCTGCAAAATTGGCCGCAGCGGGGATCGCTTCCGAATCTGAACCCGAGCCAACCTGGGTAATTGCCTATGATGATGCTCGCTTTGCTTATGCTGCCAGGTTTTGGTGGCTGTTGCGTCACTTGGGACATGCGCGCGTTGCGGTATTGGATGGAGGGTTTAGCCAATGGCAAGCCGCTCGGTATCCAGTCACAGATGCTCTGCCTGTTAGCCAGTCTGGTCATTTTATTCCCCGGATTCAACGCACAGATGTGTTGGATATCATAGCGGTGCGATCGCGGCAGGGACAGCCTGGGATCGTATTGGTCGATTCCCGAGAGGGCGATCGCTATCGTGGAGAACGCGAACCGATTGACCCGATCGCCGGACATATTCTGGGCGCAGTCAATTATCCCTGGCAATCTGTCACGAATGCGCAAGGATATATCCGTCCAATTGCCGACCAGCAGCAGCACTGGGCTGAGCTAACATCGGCATCAGAGATCGTGGTTTATTGTGGGTCTGGCGTGACCGCCTGCGTCAACTTACTCTCGTTAGAGTTAGCAGGTCTATCTCAGACGAAGCTTTATGCTGGAAGCTGGAGTGACTGGTGTTCGTATGCGGACTTGGCGACAGAGTAGGGTGCCGTGCTTGAGTGGCAGGGTTAAGCTGCTGGCATCTTACTAGCCATTTCGATCATTCGATAGGATGGATTGGATAGTTAGATAAACGTACTTTCGACGGCATTTGGTAAAAGATGTTTTCATCTAAAACTTGATCTAAAAAATTTGATCCAAAACTAGACAAATTACTAATGCTTCCAACCTCGATATAACCGCTCTAAAAGGTTACCTAAAGTTGAATGAGTTAGAATTGCTGTGTCCTGTAAACGTTGTTTTAATCCTGATTGTCTGACTCGGCTTCTGGGATCGCTGAAAAATCCTAGGTGGAGTTGAGGCTATGCAGCCCAACATCCTCGCTACTGTTGGATGATCTTGCAGCAAGCAAGCTCCATGACCTCAGCCTCACTTCAGCATAAAGTTTGTCAGGTCAGCATCCTCCTGCGGGCACTATTTTTAATTCTTGGGCTGAATTTGCTAAGATCAGCGATCGCCAGCATATTTAAAGTCAGTTGCTATACTTGGGACATTTATTTCAATTTTCACTGTAAATCTTAGGCTTTATTTTTATGTCTTCTATGAGTCGCCTTTCCATTTTTGTTGACGGGAACAATATGTTCTATGCTCAACAAAAAAATGGCTGGTTTTTTGACCCAAGGCGAGTATTAGATTACTTCACCAGCGATCCGGATGTGGAGTTGATCAATGCGTTTTGGTATACCGGGTTAAAAGATCCTCAAGACCAACGAGGATTTCGAGATGCTCTGATCAGTTTGGGGTATACGGTTCGCACAAAAATCTTGAAAGAATATTACGATGACACCTCTGGGCGCTACTCCCAGAAGGCAAACTTAGATATTGAGATTGTCGTGGATATGTTCAATACGGTTGACCAGTATGACCGGGTGATTTTGTTCAGCGGGGATGGTGACTTTGAGCGGGCGATCGAATTGCTCCGGTCTAAGAGCACGCTGATTACCGTGGTTTCTACAGAGGGGATGATTGCCCGAGAA
This sequence comes from Synechococcales cyanobacterium PMM_0002, assembly GCA_949127925.1. Classification (GTDB taxonomy): domain Bacteria; phylum Cyanobacteriota; class Cyanobacteriia; order Elainellales; family Elainellaceae; genus CASBQJ01. The sequence continues at coordinate 2,174 of CASBQX010000009.1, read as the reverse complement.
CTGCGCAATGTTACAGATCGTTACATTGACCTAAATGATATCCGGGGGCACATTGAAAAGCTAGATGGCCAATAGCCAGCCACTAAGGTAGGCATGATGGGCATTAGCCAGTCGCTTGGCGGCCAATCCTAGGCTTACCCTAGAAGAATGATCCGGTCAGGGGGTGGTAAATAGAAACACTCCACCTAACTCCACCTAAGATAAATACTATAAGTTGCTACTTAGTTCGTCATGAATACGCCGATCGCTAACTCTGATTCTTCTGATCGCATCATTATCTTCGATACCACGCTCCGCGATGGGGAGCAGTCTCCTGGGGCGACCCTCAACGTCGATGAAAAATTGACCATTGCCAAGCAGCTGGCTCGACTAGGCGTAGATGTGATCGAGGCAGGGTTTCCCTTTGCTAGCCCTGGCGATTTTGAGGCGGTGACGCAAATTGCCCAGCAGGTGGGCAGCGAAACCGGGCCAATTATCTGTGGGCTGGCGCGTGCGACTCGGCAAGATATTAAGGCGGCTGCTGATGCGGTCAAGCCTGCGGCCAAGCCTCGGATTCATACGTTTATTGCGGCCTCCGATATTCACCTAGAGTATAAGCTGAAAAAAACGCGGGCTGAGGTGCTAGACATTGTGCCCGACATGGTGGCCTATGCGAAGTCGTTGGTGGCAGATGTCGAGTTTTCACCCGAAGATGCGGGCCGCTCTGACCCCGAATTTTTGTATCTGATGTTGGAGAGGGCGATCGCCGCTGGGGCAACCACCGTCAATATCCCTGATACCGTTGGCTTCCTCACTCCTAGCGAGTTTGGCACGTTGATTCAGGGGATTAAAGCCAACGTGCCCAATATTGATCAAGCAATTATTTCTGTCCATGGCCATAATGACCTAGGGATGGCCGTCGCCAACTTTTTAGAAGCCGTAAAACATGGGGCGCGCCAGCTAGAGTGCACCATCAACGGCATTGGGGAGCGCGCGGGCAACGCGGCTTTAGAAGAACTGGTGATGGCGCTGCATGTGCGCCGTCAATACTTCAATCCATTTTTTGGCCGCCCGGTCGATTCGGAAGCGCCATTGACCCACATCGATACCCGTCAGCTGTATAAAACGTCTCGTCTGGTTTCCAACTTGACGGGAATGCTAGTGCAACCCAACAAGGCGATCGTCGGGGCAAATGCCTTTGCCCACGAGTCGGGGATTCACCAAGACGGCGTGTTGAAGCATAAGCTGACCTATGAGATTATGGATGCCCAGTCCATTGGGCTGAACGACAATCAAATTGTGCTGGGCAAACATTCGGGACGCAATGCATTTCGGACGCGGCTGAAGGAGCTAGGCTTTGACCTATCTGACCAAGATTTGAACAAAGCCTTCCTGCGGTTCAAAGAACTAGGCGATAAGAAAAAAGACATTAGCGATCGCGATCTAGAGGCGATCGTGAACAACGAAATTCAGCACGCTCCAGAGCTGTTTAAGCTAGAGCACTTGCAAGTATCGTGTGGCGATCATGCCTACCCAACGGCCACCGTCATTATCCGTACCCCCGAGGGCGAAGAGCTAATGGATGCGGCAATCGGGACTGGCCCTGTAGATGCGGTGTACAAAGCGATTAACCGAGTGGTCAATATCCCTAATCAGCTGATCGAATACTCCGTGCAGTCAGTTACCGCTGGGATTGATGCGATTGGCGAAGTTACTATTCGTTTACAATACGAAGATCGGTTTTTCTCGGGTCATGGTGCCAATACTGACGTGATTGTGGCATCGGCTCAAGCGTATATGAATGCGTTGAACCGCTTGTCTGCTACTCTGCAAGGGACGCGATCGCTCCATCCCCAGCACGATGAAGTGGCGCACATCGTGTAGGGCTGCATCAGCTTCAAGAAATCAGCTTATAGCGGTTCTTATGCTAGTGAAGTACATCAGAGTAGGGGCGATACGGCAGTTCGCCCTCCGATCTGTACCGCACCAGATCGATAATTGCTATAAAGGAAAGGAACGAGACCGATGGAGGACTTAGAGCCAAGCCAGCCCAACCGCCAGGAAGATACTTCTAGTCAGCGCGATCGCCGCACCGACGCGATCGCCCCTGCGTATAGTTCGCGCCCTCCTTGGAGGTTGACGAGGTTGGCATGGGTAGCTCGGGTCTCGACGCCCTTGAGCCTATACCTAGTGAT
>CASBQX010000008.1 GCA_949127925.1 Synechococcales cyanobacterium PMM_0002 | reverse complement strand
TTGAGCGCCTTCTGGAATTGGGAAATCGACTGAGAATAGAGCTTTTTGTCTAGATAGATGGTGCCTAGTTCGTAGTAGTCCTGAGACATGCCACTTTCTTTGGACAACTTTTCTTGTAGCCGATTTAGGGCTGTCTCTACTCGACGAGTTTTGAGAATTTGCCGGAACAATATAAATCCGGAGCCAGCTAACAGAACTAGCAAAACACTGAGGTATACAACCGGAAGTAGACTGTCGTCCATAGATCCAAGATTGTGCAAACGCTGTAATGAAGGTTCTTCCAGCCTACAACAGAATGGGATCTAGAGGTGATTACGTTTCAACCGTCTTCTAAAGATGGTTAAAACCAGCTCAGTCGCATTAGAAGTGTCTCCCTGTGTCTAGACGGTGCGGCTATCAGCGCAGCGGCTGCTATGGGGAACCCTTCCCTTTACCGATAGGGCGACTAGGGCGGCGCACCATCCGAACCGTATGAGGTAAGACGCCCACTAACAACGCAAACGATTCATCTGGAATCCGGGCAATGGTATTGGCCTCAAAATAGGTTTCAAACTGATTCAGAATTTTTTGTGCCCGCTCCACTGATTCTGAGGTGTCGGTAAATTGTTGCGTTAATCGAATCCATTGTCGCCGAATCAGATATGCCTCCTGGCGCTCTTCGTGGGTTTTTGGTGAGAGCAGTGACAGGTTATCCACTGGAATCACCTTTTGACAATCTTGATCAAACAATCCGCCTACGGCTGCCCCAGGACCCGCGAATTCTGCATGAAAATGTTTATAGAGCACCAGCCCATTACGGCGGCGCTTATTGACCACTAATAAGTGACCTGCTCGAATGTGGTGGAGAATCTCGTCTGCATTTGAGCTGTCGAGCACCAGCAATGGCGCACCAAGTTCTTTGCCACCATTGCTGGAGCCATTGCCATTAGACTGCAATGCGTTGCCATTCACTGCCGCAACTTGCCTCGATGTCATCTCAAGCGTAAGGTCTTTATGGGAGCTGGGGTGGTAGCGCTGGTCGGTTTCGCTATCCATTTCTGAGTCTCCTGGCATTTTCCTGGAGGCTGAACGCGTAAGCGATTGGGTCACAAGCGATAGTTCAGTCTACCGCTTCAACTCAACTATTTCGGGAATAAATTTTAATAAACTTTTAGAGGAGCCGTAAATTTGAACTCCAGCATAAATTGATCTGCAAGCGATGGTTTCCTCAAGTTTTAGAGCATCATTTCCATCTGGCAATAGCTCTAACAGGGTCTATTTTAGGGTATACAGTCTAGTGCTGAGGGAGCATAAACGCCAAAAGTTCTAAAATTCAGATGAAGATTGGCGATCGCTTTTAAAGCCCCCGTAAAGGTCCCCTGCCATCACCACCCCTACGATGGCGAGTTTATGGCCTGTTTTTGGCGGCCACAGGGCTAAGTGATTTGTGTAAAAAAAGCTGTTGGGGCTGCCCTAGTACCCATGCGGTTGGACTCCATTCCGACGTTTTCACCGCGTACCCTAGCTTGGTGTAAAGCTGACGAGCCGCTACGTTGTTTTCCAGCACATGCAAATATAAATCCTGAAAGCCTTGGCTTAGAGCGACACGCTCACACGCTAGCAGCAATTGGTGAGCGATACCCTGCCGCCGATGGTGTTTGGAAACGGCCAAATTAGAAATATATAGTTGACGAGCGCTCATCACTTGCCAAAAGTAGGGATGGCGCAAATTCATCTCGATTGTCCCCACCAAGGCATGGCTGGTTGAGGCATGGGGAGTAGAAGCCGCTAGTTGGGTTCTCGAATCTTCGCTGACAGAAATTCGATCTACGGTGACCAAACAAACATGGTGAGGCGAAAATGAGCGGAAGCGGGTACGCAAATCTTCTAAAATACCCATGCGGAATAGAGGATATGCCCAGCCCATTAGCCCATCTTGGGCATGAAAACCGGATACTAGCAGTTCTGCTAGGTTCGGTAAATCTGACGAGCGCGCGGCTCTTACCGAAACAGTGCCCTGCTCAACTGGGTAGTCGGTAGATGGATTAGGGGATGTCGAACTACAGAAAAGCTGATCGAAATGCGAACCGGACATGAGGGGCTATCGGGTAAGTACTTGACTGTGACATGGCTAGTAGTCTGAGGCGTAAATCGCCTACCGTTCGTAGTGCAGGCTTCCAGCCTGTGCGGGCAAGATGCCCAACCTACGGTAGCTAAACTTGCGGGCGTTCAACTCAGGGCATTCAACTCAGGGCGTTCAACCCAATTGCTCACCTGGGTGAGACGGTTGTACCTAGCTAAACATTAGCTCACCTCATGTTCAATGGCACTGCTGACTTTTTGACAGGTAGGAAGCTAATCTTAGTGCAATCATACGGATGAGGCTCAAGATACGCTGTATGGATTAGGAAGTGCGTGCTGGACTATTTTTGTGAGTAGTGCCAATTAAGCCACAGCACTCACGATCCAACAGTCAGAACCAGTCAGAACTTCTGATTTAATTCTAAGTCCCCAGCCTTACAGCTACTTATGATGGCAGTCGTTAACTCTATTTTTATACCGATTGAGGCTATTGGGATCTTGCTAGTCAAGCCTTTGGTTGATGGCAAGAC
>CASBQX010000007.1 GCA_949127925.1 Synechococcales cyanobacterium PMM_0002 | reverse complement strand
TCATTGTAAGCCGCTAATCCCAAACAGCTATCAGACCAGGTTTCGCGGCTAAATCCAACCATTTCTAAGCGATCGCGTTGAACATTGAGCCGCTCTGCCAGATCTCGCCGCACCTGCCGAATGACAGCGCGAGATGGGCGAGGTAGAGAAACGTCTGACTCAGGCTGGGTGACTTGCGTTCTGATCACGGGTGAGAGAGCCATGGCGGCAGGTTGAACTGTGCCGAGCATGACTATTCCCAATAGCGCCAATAGCCAAGCTTGTCGAGGCGAGTTGGCTGTTTTTTTGTGTAAGTTGGGCAACGTGTCGTGAACCATAATCTGAGGCTGGGTGTAAGAATAAAAATCTACCCCCTAAACTTACTGCCGCTGCTCGATTTGACTTGTGCCGTTGCGAAATCAGATACGCATCATTCTGGCGCAGCAATAAATTTTGAACCTCAATCATTTACGGCTGGATTTCGACACCTCAAACCGAAGCTGCATCATTTCGCCTTCAACAATAGCGATCGCTACCGACTTGGGCGATCGCCAATTTCTGTGTTGACGTTAAATGTCTAACTACAGCGATCGCATACCCCTTGCACAGTCAGCTCATACGCTTCCCCTTGCAAACCAGGCCGCAGCTGCTGTAAATCAACACACTGGAATGTATTCCAGGCAATATCTTCAATGGCACCACATTGGCGGCAGCGAAAATGATGATGTGGACCAACGTTGGCGTCATAGCGCAACACCCCCTGATCTAATAGCACTTCGCGCACCAAACCCACCTCCCTCAGCGCTTGCAAGGCACTGTAGACTGTAGCTTGAGACGAAACTGGGTAATCGCGGTTGAGGGCGGTCTGAATTTGTTCAGCAGTGGGATGGTCGGTGCGAGCTAACAAGTTGGCAAACACTGCAAATCTTTGCGGTGTAACCCGCAACCCTTTGGACTTAAGGGTTTTAACAATTGTGTCTGACTGTTGCTGCATAATCCTTGCCACGTTTAATCAATGCTATATCCTTTATTGTAATGCGTTGCCTTCCAGAATCAATAGCTAAGTAAATAAGTTCATACATGCATTTCAATCTAGCTGTTGACTTATTCCTAAATAAGAATTATTCTGGGATATAGCAGCAGTTGCTAACGTTCATCAGTACCACATTTCCTCAAGAGGTCAATATGCCAGTTATCGATCGCGTGCCCGATGTTGTGTTCAAGACCCGTGTTCGAGATGAGTCTATATCCGGCTCTAATCCCTATCGCTGGCAAGACTTGACCACTCAAGAAATTTTTGGCGGCAAGCGAGTTGTCCTGTTCTCTCTACCAGGTGCATTCACACCTACCTGCTCATCCACCCATTTGCCACGCTACGAAGAGCTGTATGACGAATTCACAGCTCAAGGGATAGACAAGATTGTCTGTTTGTCGGTGAATGATGCCTTCGTCATGTTTCAGTGGGGCAAACAGCAGGGCGCAAAGAATGTCTTCCTGTTGCCAGATGGCAGTGGTGAATTCACTCGCAAAATGGGGATGCTGGTTGACAAGTCTAATATAGGCTTTGGCATGCGGTCTTGGCGCTACGCCATGGTTGTGAATGATGGCCAAATCGAGAAAATTTTTGTAGAGCCAGACTTTGGTGACAACTGTCCTGTTGATCCATTTGAAGTGTCGGATGCAGATACCGTTTTGGCATCCATCAAAGGGACGCCACGGATAGCAGAGATTGCAGTACCGTTAGCATTTATCGGCTAGTAGTTTTTTACGGTTAAAAGAGGTGTGGGGCGCGACACACTCCACATCTTTTTGGCGATCGCACAATGCCAAGTTGCTTGGAGATTGTGCTAAATCGCTTGGAGGTTGTTTTAAAGGTTGATCTTTTGTGCGCTTTAAATCCGAAAAATTAACCTTCCCCAATATTTTTCAAACATCCTTTTAGAGGTAGAACCATGAGCTACGACTTTGATTTATTGGTGATTGGTGCCGGTTCCGGGGGCATTGCAGCGGCTAGACGGGCAGCACAACATGGTGCCAAAGTGGGAATTGTAGAGTTTGACCGTTTGGGCGGCACCTGCGTTAATCGAGGCTGTGTTCCAAAAAAACTCATGGTCTATGCATCCCATTTTCCTGAGCTGTTTAGCGACGCTCAAGGCTATGGCTGGAGTGCTGTTGAGAGTTCGCTCGATTGGGATAAGATGATCACCTCTGTGAATGCGGAAGTGACCCGGTTGAATGGCATCTACCAGACGATGCTGGATAATTCTCAGGTTGAAATGTTGACCGGGCGGGGCAGCTTTATCGATGCGCACACGGTTGTCATTGAACAAGATGGAGAGGCTCCATCTACATCGCGTCAGGTCACAGCCGACAAAATCCTGATTGCCGTCGGCGGGCATCCAGTCAAGCCACCAATTCTGGGCATTGAACATGCCATTACCTCCGATGACATTTTTAACCTCAAACCACAGCCAAAACGGATGGTGATTTTGGGAGGTGGATACATTGGATCAGAATTCGCCTGTATTTTGAATGGTTTGGGTATAGAAGTGACTCAAGTGATTCGAGGAGACAGGATTTTACGCGGGTTTGATGATGATCTGCGTACTGAAATCCAGCTGGGGATGAGCAATCATGGGATTCGTTTTTTGAATAATATTCAACTGATTGCGATCGAAAAAAATGATGAGGGGGTCACGGTTACAGTAGGGCGTGAAGACGGTTCGGCTGATACGGTGATTGCAGATGCCGTAAGTTTGGCGGCAGTGGGGCGCAAACCCAACACTCAACATTTGGGTCTAGAAATGGCTGGCGTTAAGGCGCATGGTGGAGCCGTCATGGTGGACAAATATAGCCGCACCAACGTAGAAAATATTTATGCGGTGGGTGACTGTACCAACAACATCAACTTGACCCCCGTGGCGATTAACGAAGGTCGTGCCTTTGCCGATACGGTATTTGGCGGCAATTCGCGGACTATGAGTTACGAGAATGTGCCGACTGCGGTTTTTACTACCCCCGAAGCTGCAACCGTTGGGTTAACTGAAGCTGAGGCGCGCGAGCAATATGGAGAGGCCGTGCAGATCTATCGCAGTCGTTTCCGCTCGATGTATTATGTGCTGCCGGGTAAGGATGAGAAAACGATGATGAAGCTAGTCGTTGACCAAACCACCGATAAAGTATTGGGTGCGCATATGGTGGGCAGCCATGCCGCAGAAATCATTCAGGGGATTGCGATCGCCCTCAAAATGGGTGCCACTAAAGCCAACTTTGATGCCACAGTTGGGATTCATCCTAGTTCTGCTGAAGAATTTGTCACCATGCGCTGAGCGTTCACCATTAGAGCATTAGTACTGTTAGAAGCGGGGTTTCTCCAAGCAAGAGACCTCGCTTCTTTTGCTTTAAAAGTTTTTTACTCGTGGCTTCGTTCTATGCAAAATCAGCGAGAATAACAACAAACACATATCAAGTACCCTACATCAAATGACTGTTGAAGAAGAGT
>CASBQX010000006.1 GCA_949127925.1 Synechococcales cyanobacterium PMM_0002 | reverse complement strand
GCTTCGGTGACCGGATAAACGGTGCTAGACCCATCGGCCAAGATTGTACCGCTCAAGTTAGACGCTGCTGGAGACGCCTCGGGAGACATTGCTGCACCATCAGCAGCAGGGCTTTCGGTAGTGGTGGGGGTGCCGCCGCCGCAAGCAGCCAAGCTCAGCGTAACAGCCATCAAAGCCGCAATGGATGCGGAACGCTTCGAGAAAATTGAAAGTGCCATAATCCGAAAAACCTGTAGTTTTTGTAATCAATCAAACGTATTGAATTTTACTAGTTCATCGTAAAGGGAAGGTTAACAGGTCTCCATGCTGGCCAAAGTCTTTTGTCTGGCTAGATCTCAGAGAGGGGCTGTAATGGGTTCTGGCTACTGAAATTTACCCAGAAAAGTTGGGAAACTTGCTCTTGCGACCCTTGGAAAACTTTACATTTCGGGTGATTTCACAATCCACGCTCAACTTGGTCTTGCATGGGTACCGCTCAACGGCATACTAGAGGGTGGTAGCGCCAATTTTTGTGAAACGGGCAGCTGCATCGCCTAGATCTGTATCGCCTAGATCTGTCCTCGATCGTTGATTCCCATGCCGTTTGTTTATTCTCGAACTGTTCGCTTTCAAGATACTGACGCCGCTGGGGTGGTCTATTTCGCTAATATTCTCGCGATGTGTCATGAGGCTTATGAGGCATCGTTAGCCGCGTCAGGGATTAACCTCAACGCTTTTTTTTGCTATCCTCGCATTGCCATTCCGATCACCCACGCGACGGTCGATTTTTTGCGGCCTGCTTTTTGTGGCGATCAGCAAAAAATTTATGTGACGCCAAAACAGCTCAAGGCCAGTGAGTTTGAGGTGGAGTACGAAATGTTTACGGTTGAAAACTCTGGCCAAGATATTCCCGAGATCCAAGAGATTTGCACGGCTAGAGCCTTCACCAAACATGTTTGCATTGACTCTGTTAGCCGCACTCGATCCGAACTTTCAGTCGATGTGATGCGCTGGTTAACGGCTTGGGGGCAGACGCTACCGCCGCTGTCAGCAGATTTGGAAACGCTGCTGTAGAGGTGTATTTAGCTGTAGTGGTCTAGTCAGAGGATGGCGATCGCCTCATGGGCAAACTCATGGCAAAGCATCGGCTGAGAATGACCTATGGACACTCGGAGCCGATGCTTTGACACGAATTTAAATTTGGAGCGACGCTAGGCTAGTTTTGTGAATTCACCTGCCGTGCCATATCACGGAATGGATTCATGCTAGGCCCAGGACGACGGCGACCGCTGCGGCTGTTAGCCGTGATTAGATAATCAGGGGCAAAGGTCACATTTACAGGGACAGCGGGTGTTGCCGCCACGGGCGTAGGGGCAGCGGATGCCGCCGCCTCTGCCTGAGCGGCTTTCTTAGATGTCTTCTTTTTCTTAGAGGTGGAAGCAGCACCGCCATTGCTAGCAGCTGTTGCCGTCACTGCTAACGCTGCGGGTGACGCGATCGCCGCTGTTGCAGAGTGACCGTTACTATTGACCGCACTAGCCTTAGTAGAGGCAGCGGCTTGAGGCTCAGACACTGCTGCACCATCAACAGGCTCTGCTTCCAGAAAATATTCTGATTTTTTGCCTAATCCTATAAGCTTTGCGAGACCGCCAAAAATACTCCCTAGGAGAGAAAAAATACCACCCAGTAACTGCTTGATAAAACCCATTCTTGCGTGCGCTCCCAAAAAATATCTTATGTCGTTAGTCGAGACTTGACTCGATCCGTCTCAATGAGCTAGGCCCATAGAGACATGATCCAAACCCTCTTATTGTTGTGTTACCGCAGCTACAGAATCCACTGAGCTAGTTGATGCCATCTAAGCTGGTGATGAGTAAGCATAATTGCCTACTGCTGCCGAATTGGAGCTTGTGAAGTGCTATAGCTACCTATCATTATCACCGCCTGTGTGCACTCCTGTGAGAAGTTCTAGGCTGAGAATCAATAAGAATTTTGCTACAAAAAATGCGATCGCAAAACGTTAAGTTTGCATCTGCTCAATGTTGTTGATTAGCTGCCACCAGCGATTGAGCGGATAGTAAAGTACAGGTGCCCAGAGGCTGCTTAAAATCGCAGAACTAAGAGCAATCCGCTGATGGTAGCCCCAAATTTCAGCTAGCGATCGGTAGGTGCTTTGAGCCATTAGGTGTGAACTTTGCAGGCTAAACTGCACTGCGATTACCGTCTCCGCTAGAACTGCCATGCCAAATACGATTAAGGCCACTGAGATAAAATCCTCTTGGACATATCGCTGCTTTTGCAATAGTGCGGTCAGCATTCCGACTAAGGCCAAACTGAGCGTGTGCGTAGGGTCTGGCGATGTCAGGCCGTCTTGGATCAGCCCCAGCACTAGTCCCGCAAACGCACCCTGCCAAGGCGATCGCTTAACACTCCAGGCCACTACCCAGATCAATGGCCAGTTAGGCCCTACCCCAAGCAGCTCCATTCCTGGGAACCGACTATGCAAAACGAACAGGCACAATAATACAGAACCAGCCGTCACCGACCAATTCACCAGCTGACGCACATAAGGACTCCACAGCAGCAGCGCGGTCACGGAGTTAATCCTGTGGGTGCAAATGGAATCAGATCGGTTTGCAAGTCAGACTGGAGATCAGATTGCAGATCAAGCTGAGGCTCGCTCTGAGGTGGAGGAGTGGTTGTGCTCGGCGTCACCACCACCCACTCTAAATAGCTGAGGGGGGCAGACAATTCAATGACTGCTTCGGGAGCAGGGCTTTTGCCAAAATCGACCGATTCAATTTTTCCGACTGCCAGCCCTGGTGGAAACAGCTGACTAAACGATGAGGTAGAAACAACGTCTCCAGGCCGCACATCGGGAACCTTATCAAAAAATTCCATGATGGCTCGATTGCCCGACAGTCCTCGCAAATAGCCCATATGGCGAGAGCGGCTGATTGTCACCCCCACTTGGCTGGTTGGGTCACTGACAAGTAAAACTCGGCTGGTGTTTGGAGTCACCTGGACTACCCGACCCACAACGCCTCCCGTTCCCGATACTACAGCCCCTACCTTAATTCCCTGCTGGCTACCTCGCCCTAGGGTAACCTGCTGCCACCAATGGTCGGCGCTACGTCCAACGATGGGTGCCACAATGGCGGTTGCGGGTTGAACAGCTTTGTAGTCTAAAAGTTTTTGTAGCTGATAATTTTGATTTTTTAGCTCAGTTAACCGCTGCTGTAATTCCTCAACCTGAGCGTTGGCTAAAATCGCTGCTTGAGGGGAGCCAGCAGCTTGAAAGGGGAGGGTTAATCGCTGATACAACTCAAGGACAACCGCACTCTGCGTTTGCCTCAATAACCATGCGGTACTGAGGGCTAGGCAAGCTAGCCCCAACGTAAGTGCATGTCTGTCCCACCAGCGACGGAATATATACATTCAACCCACTATTTTCTACACTAAGGTTCCTAAGCTGAGTTGGTAACCTTCTCAATGATCCCTTCTATCCCCCCTCCAGCCCATCCTGCTACATGCTGCGCGAGTGACCGCTAAACACCCGCTCCAACTGTTTAAAGTTTTCTAGCACTCGACCTGTTCCCAACACCACACAGCTAAGAGGGTCGGCGGCAACGTGAACCACGATGCCAGTTTCGTGACTAATCAGAGTATCTAACCCCTTGAGCAAGGCACCCCCGCCTGCGAGCATGATACCTCGATCGATAATGTCGGCTGCCAGCTCGGGAGGCGTGCGCTCTAAGGTGCGCTTGACGGCTTCGATAATAACAGAGAGTGGCTCTGCCATGGCTTCACGAATTTCGGGCGCTTTCACAGAAACCGTGCGCGGTAAACCAGAAAGCAGGTGCAAGCCCCGCACGTCCATGGCAATTTCATCGTGGTTATCAATCGGATAGGCCGACCCAACTACGATTTTGATTTCTTCGGAGGTGCGCTCCCCAATAACTAGGTTGTGTACCTTTTTCATGTATTGGGTAATGGCTTCGCTTAGCTCATCGCCAGCTACCCGGACAGATTCGCTGAGCACGGTGCCTTGTAAGCTCAGTACGGCTACTTCTGTGGTGCCACCGCCAATATCGATGATCATGTTTCCGGTGGGTTCGGCCACGGGTAAGCCTGCCCCGATCGCCGCTGCCACGGGTTCATCAATTAAGTACACATCGCGAGCACCCGCCTGCGTGGCCGCTTCCATCACAGCTCGCCGCTCTACTCCTGTGACGCCACTGGGAATGCCAATCACAATCCGAGGCGAGACCAGCTGCCGTCCTTCATGGACGCGACGGATGAAGTGCTTCAGCATCAGTTCGGCGGTGTCGAAGTCGGCAATTACCCCATCGCGCAGCGGACGAAGGGCCACTACGTTTCCGGGTGTCCGCCCTAGCATTTTCTTAGCTTCTTCCCCGACTGCTAGTGGAACCTTTAGATTTTGGTCAATTGCAACGACTGAGGGTTCCTGGAGGACAATTCCTCGACCAGAAACATACACAAGGGTATTGGCGGTACCTAGATCGATACCCATGTCCCGCGACAGCGAAAAACGTTTAAACAGTCCCACTAGCTTACTCAGCTCCCAAAACTAAAAATCTGGTTCTTGGCATATTGGCATAAATTGACATTGAAGCGATCGCATTCACAAAAATAAGGCTAGCCGTGTGGATTCTATTACGATTTTTATCAACCGTCTAGTCAAATTTGTGTGGTTTGTGCAAACCCAACCTAGATTTCCCTAAATATTTACTTGGATCTTGGGCAAGATTTACTTGGGCAAGGTTGCAGGCTGGGATGAGAGCAATGGTTAAGGGTTGGCCTGAGAGATTGCCCGAGGGATAAGTAGATGCACTGGAGATGAAGAAAGCAAACTGGTCAGGTTGGAAATACGATCGTTTGTGCGTAGCGCAATTATTCTAAAGAATAAGTAGCACATTCTAAAACAGTACCACTCAAAATTGATCAAACTTCAAAAGTGATAGGTACTTATACTGCATATCGTTTGATGGTGAGGGCTGCGATCGCCCTACCGCAGGGGGTTGACGGGTCAGATATCGATCTAGATAAACTGTAGGTTGAATTTAGGTTAAAAATGTGAGTCAGGGTGATGTGTTGCAAGAACCGATAGGCAACAGACGCATCGAGACCCCAGAAGTTCCAGCCTCATAATACGTCAATTCAATTTTGTGCAGATGTTTTTCAGCTTTACTGCTTCTTAGGTACTTTTTCAGGCTTGTCTTTTCAGACTTAATCTCAGATGAGAACGGCTGACTCCCCGTAGAATGGCTGCATAATGGTGATGCTAGCGGAGTAGCAAAGCTTCAGAGGGGTTTGAGCCACGATAGCCAGGATTACGATAGCCAGGATAGTGTTGAAGAGGAATTACACCTGATATGCATCGGTTGCTACTTAAATTTTCTTCATTCAAATTATTTATACTTAAATGGCTCTCGAATCGGCAATGGGGTTGGCGTCGTCAGGCTCTAACGCAGGGAGTGACGCAGGCTCTAACGCAGGGTGTGAGAGGGCGATCGCTGCTCTTACCCCTAATGCTACTGTGCTGGAGCCTGACGCTGGGTTGGGGCCTAGCCCGCGCCACAACGCCACCCTTGCCAGCGGCCTCTGCGACTACCGCCACTGCTGCGGTTCCGCCCGCCATTGGTACGGTCGATGCTGTGCCCCAGCAGTTTCAGCTAGGACAGCAGGTCTACCTCCAAAACTGTGCCACCTGCCACTTGGCTGCACCGCCAGCCATACTACCGACTCAAAGTTGGGCTTATATTGTGCAAAACGCCCAACACTACGGCGTGCAAATTACCCCACTGCAAGATCCATCCCGGCTAATTCTGTGGAACTATTTGCGCAACTATTCCCGCCCTGCCATTCAAGGCGAAACCCTGCCAACGCGGTTTGAAGCATCTCGCCCCTTTAAAGCTCTGCACCCCCGTGTAGATTTACCCAGCCCCGCCTCGTTTGGCAGTTGTCTGACCTGTCATCCTGCGGCGCTAGAGTTCAACTTTCGCCGCCTGACTCCCGCCTGGGACAATGCTCCTTAGGGCGAACTTGAGAAGCTATTTAGCCCCGCTTAAAAACTAGATTTCCCGACGCTCTGGGCACGAAAAATCAAATTCTAAAACAGCACACTACCCCCCAACCCCTCATCCTCCTTCCGCTACAATGAAACTACATCGCTTCAAATCCTTTGTTCACAAATAGCGCATTCTCGCCATGTTGAAGACTCTGCTGGGTGACCCCAACGCACGCAAACTCAAGAAATATCAGCCCGATGTGGCAGAAATTAGGCTGTTAGAATCCGATATGCAAGCGTTGTCTGACGACGAGCTACGCGGCAAGACAGGCGAGTTTAAGCAGCGGATAGAGAAAGGTGAAACGCTAGACGACCTGCTACCCGAAGCATTTGCCGTGATGCGAGAAGCTGGCAAACGGGTACTCGGCTTACGCCACTTTGATGTGCAGATGCTAGGCGGCATGGTATTGCACAACGGCCAAATTGCTGAAATGAAGACGGGTGAAGGCAAAACCTTGGTTGCCACCCTACCCGCTTACTTGAACGCTATTTCTGGTAAGGGCGTGCATGTTATTACCGTCAACGACTATCTGGCTCGACGAGATGCGGAATGGATGGGGCAAGTTCATCGGTTCTTGGGGCTTAGCGTTGGGCTAATTCAGTCGGGGATGAACCCCACTGAGCGCCAAAAAAATTATGCCTGCGACATTACCTACGGCACCAACAGCGAACTTGGATTTGACTATCTGCGCGACAACATGGCCACGTCCATGCAAGAAGTCGTGCAGCGCCCGTTTAACTATTGCATCATTGATGAAGTAGATTCGGTGCTGGTCGATGAAGCCCGCACACCGCTAATCATTTCTGGTCAGGTGGAGCGCCCCAGCGAAAAATATACGCGGGCGGCAGAGGTTGCGACTCAGCTACAGCGCAAGGCCAACGAAGACGACCCGAATGGGCACTACGAAGTAGAAGAGAAGCAGCGCAATGTGCTGTTGGCAGACGAAGGGTATATTACGTCTGAGCAATCGCTGGGTGTGAGCGATCTGTTTGATCCAAAGGATCCATGGGCGCACTATATTTTTAACGCCATCAAGGCCAAAGAACTGTTCATCAAAAATGTGAACTACATTGTTCGCGATGACGAGATTGTGATTGTGGACGAGTTCACCGGGCGAGTGATGCCCGGTCGTCGCTGGAGCGATGGTCTGCACCAGGCGATTGAAGCCAAAGAGCGGGTGGAGATTCAGCCCGAAACCCAAACCCTGGCCACCATCACCTACCAAAACTTCTTCTTGCTCTACCCCAAATTAGCGGGCATGACAGGCACCGCCAAGACAGAAGAAGCAGAGTTTGAAAAAATTTACAAACTAGAAGTCACCATCATTCCGACCAATCGCATAACCGGGCGACACGATCTGTCGGATGTGGTTTACAAAACCGAGATTGCTAAGTGGAAAGCCGTTGCCCAAGAATGTTCTGAGATGCACGAAGTCGGGCGTCCGGTGCTGGTGGGTACGACTAGCGTTGAGAAGTCGGAAGTGTTGTCCCGCCTGTTAAGTGAGCTAAAAGTATCCCATAATCTGCTCAATGCCAAGCCAGAAAACGTGGAACGCGAGTCAGAAATTATTGCCCAAGCAGGCCGTAAAGGCACCGTCACCATTTCCACTAACATGGCCGGACGCGGTACGGACATTATTTTGGGTGGCAACTCCGAATATATGGCGCGCTTGAAAGTCCGCGAATATTTTATGCCCCGGATTGTGCAGCCCGAGGATGAGGCTAGCTTTGGGGCAAACCGGGTGATGCCGGGTGGCCGCAGTGGCGGTCAGGGTTTTGCCGGCGGTAAGCAAAAAACCTGGAAAGTCTCGGCTGACTTATTCCCGATTAAGATTTCAGCCGAAGCGGAGCGTTTATTGAAAGACGCGGTAGATTTGGCGGTGAAACAGTATGGAGAGCGCTCCTTGTCTGAACTGGAAGCCGAAGATCGGCTGGCCACTGCTTCAGAAAAAGCTCCGAGTGATGATCCGGCGATTCTGAAGCTGCGGGACGCCTACAATTTGATTCGGCACGAGTATGAAGTGTATACCAGCACTGAGCATGATGAGGTAGTTAAGCTGGGCGGACTGCACGTGACTGGCACCGAGCGCCATGAGTCGCGACGGATTGACAACCAGCTGAGAGGACGCGCCGGACGCCAAGGTGACCCTGGCTCCACCCGCTTTTTCCTTAGCCTGGAAGATAACCTGCTGCGGATTTTTGGCGGCGATCGCGTGGCCAGCCTCATGAACGTGTTCCGGGTCGAAGAAGATATGCCGATTGAGTCGGGCATGTTGACGCGATCGCTAGAAGGAGCGCAAAAGAAAGTTGAAACCTACTACTACGACATCCGCAAACAGGTGTTTGAGTACGACGAAGTGATGAACAATCAGCGTCGTGCCATCTATGCCGAGCGGCGACGGGTGCTAGAGGGGCAAGATCTGAAAGAGCAGGTGATTAAGTATGCCGAACTCACGATGGACGATATCGTCGGAGCTTATATCAATCCAGACCTGCCGCCCGAAGAGTGGGAACTGGAAAAAATGGTAAACAAGGTCAAAGAATTTGTTTACCTTCTCGCCGACTTAGAACCCAGCCAGCTCGAAGAACTGTCGGTGGGTGAAATTAAAACCTTCCTGCACGAGCATGTGCGGATCGCCTACGACATGAAAGAATCCCAGGTTGACGGTGTCTCGGCGGGTCTGATGCGTCAGGCCGAACGGTTCTTTATCTTGCAGCAGATTGACACGCTGTGGCGCGAACACCTGCAACAGATGGAAGCGCTGCGTGAGGCGATCGGGCTGCGCGGCTATGGCCAAAAAGATCCGCTGATCGAATACAAGAGCGAGGGCTACGAACTCTTCCTCGCCATGATGACCGACATCCGCCGCAACGTGGTTTACTCGCTGTTCCAATTCCAGCCACAGCCACAACCCGTGGTGCAACCCTCTGAGCTGGTTTAACGGGTTGTTAGGTTTACAGGAGTGCATCCCACTTCTGTAGCCCTCACCCTTTTCATGTATGCCGAAGGCTTTAAGCCCTTTCCCAGAAGGGGCTAGAGCTTTTGGATTCGTCTCCCCTTGCCCATCTTCGGGCGTTAGATATTCTGCAACTCAATCGCGATTTGCTAAAATCTACCACCCAAATTTTGCTGGAGACAGAGGCGTTAGACGGCGATCAATTGCAGGCGATTTTAGTGCAAGTCCCGGCTGGGTTGCATGGCTAAACCAAGTCCACGTTGAGAACTGTAGTTTTAGCCCTCACCCCCAGCCCCTCTCCCAAAGGGCGAGGGGAGCCGGAAAAGCTTTCAAAGTCCCTCTCCCTAAGGAGAGGGCTTAAAGCCTTCGGCATACATGAAAAGGGTGAGGGAAAACTCTGGGTTTCAAGTTAGCTTATAGATGGGAAGCCCCACGTTCTACCTGTACCCAGGTGAGCGCCGGGATGAAAGGCGCGTGAGTGAGGGTGCATCCTCTGACCAATGCCAAAGGCGTTCGCGTAACGTCTCGCAGAGAGGGAGGAGGATAGCGCCAATCGTGAACACACTATCTTCATGATTAGCAAACGGTTAAAACGCATACAGAGCATGACTTGTGTTACAATAGAACTGTGGCAAAAGCCGCCAGCCTGAATGTCTGCAACCATCATAATCAGGGAAGGTTTAACACTCTGCGGTGGGTCATCCCGTGGAGCCTAAAT
>CASBQX010000005.1 GCA_949127925.1 Synechococcales cyanobacterium PMM_0002 | reverse complement strand
CTAGAACTATTGGGGTTTAACAGTGACGCCTCGCCGCTAAAAATCTCAATCTGACTGACAGTTAGCGTATTCGGGTCGGTGACCCACAGCTCTGTGCCATCTGTGCCATTATTAGCAGAGAAATACAGCTTATTGTTGTACACCTTGAAATTAGAAATGCCAGGGCTGATTGCATCTGGGGTGATCTGAGGCAATTCTTGAATTACCCCGGTGGCGAGATTGGCTCGAAATAGCTCTGCTCCGTTCATATTGTTCGTATTGGATGCCTGGAAATAAGCGTAGCTAACGTTCGCACTGTCTTTAACCACAGCGACACCGCTAAAGATGCCAGAAATAGATGGTTCTGACAGGTCGCCACTCGGATCATAGGTAAAGAAGGCACCTGTGCTGTCAATCCGACGCAGCTCTATGTTCGAATCTGCTGCTTCACTCGCGGACAGGAAGAACAAGTCGCTGCCAATAGCTTGCAAACTAGTGACAAATCGAGGGCTGGTCGCAGCTGAGCCAAACGTTGACAAATTAATGGGTTCACTCGGAGTGGTGCTTCCAGCAGCTGTGATCTTCCACAGCTGCTCTCCTGCCCCGCCGATGACTCCTGCCCGGTAATAAAGCGTGTCTGTAGCTTCCACGTAGGTCAGATCCCCAGGTACGTCACCCGCCGCTGCGATCGCGACCGGAACCCCGCTGCTGCCTAGTCGATACAGCATGTTTCCGTTGGCTTCACCTGTAGCTGTAGCAATGAAGTAAAGATTATTTCGAGCTGCGGTTAATTCTCCAGGACTAGAGTTCGAGTCACCCGCCGCAATCTCTGAGATCTGAGAGAGTGTCCCCAGTGAACCACCGCTACTATCCCATTTCCACAACTCAGTGCCGCTGGCAGCGCTACCCGCCGAGAAGTATACGCTGCTGCCGATCGCAGCTAGTGCGTCAATGTTGGTAAATGAGCCAACTTTAACCGTGGTATCGAGCGTTCCCTGGGATTTCCAAAGCCCAACTGGGGTATTAGGCGTGCCGTCCTGTCCGATAAAAAATAGCGTTCCATTGACATCGGTTAAGGCTCTCGCATTAGCGTCCCCGTTGGGATTGACATCTCGAGTAATAGTCGGCACGTTGGAGTTGGGGCTAACCGACAGCCGTAAATCATAGGTAGAGCTAGCACCAGATTCACCAGGAATAATTTCAAGATAATAGGTACCTGCGCCCAAGTTGCCGATGAAAGATTCTTCCGTTGTCCCGCCAGAGTTAGAAAGCAGTGATGCGCTGGCGTTCCCTCCCACATACAGCCTCACATCCAGATTGGCCGTCAAGCCTGCAAGGTTGACCGATAGGAAGTTACGCGGTTGGTCGAATACCAGTTTGAATACATCAATATCACCTCCTCCAACAAAGTCTGAGTAGAGGTTGGGGGCGTCGCTGAGCACGGGGAAGAGAGAGGTGGTGCCTGGAGTTGTGAGCAGCGTGGCCTCTGCGGTGTTGTCTCCAACGTTATCGATTGGAACTAGGACAGCGCCAAGGGTATAGGTAGATCTGTTTCCTGGACTAGCAGGCTTAACTTCAATGTAGTAAATCCCCAGCTGGGAAATATCTGCCAGAATCTGTTCGTTACCGCCGGCTCCCGCCCCCCCTTGGGAAGACACAACTGTCCGGGCAGGATCGTATAGAACCACGTCTAAATTAGCCGTGGCAGCCAGCCCAGTTAGGTCAATTTGGAGACTGCCCAGCGTTGTGGCAGTGAACCGATAGAAATCGGAGGGATCGTTGTCGCTGACGAAGTCGCTAATTTGAACTGGAGTAAACCCAACATTGAAATTGGCAGCAGTAGCAAAATTTTGTCCGGCTTGATCAGCAATGAGAGCAGCGCTAAGGGTATAGGCAGAGCTGTTTCCGGGGCTGGCTGGGACAACCGCAATGTAATATATTCCTGCCTGAGGAATATTTACCAGGATCTGTTCATTGCCGCCAGCTGCGGCACCACCTTGAAAGACTAGAAGTCCCTGGTTAGCATCGTACAAGATGACGTCTAAGTCAGCCGTGGGGTTTAGCCCAGTCAGGTCAATCTGCAACTCACCGAGCGTTGTGGCATTGAATTGATAGAAGTCGGCGGGGTTGCTGCTATTGATGGAGTCGGTGACCCTAACTGGAACAGTGCCAACAGTGAGACCCCTAGCACTGGCAAAATCTTGCCCTGCTTGATCAGGCTCGAGATCAGCTTGCTTAAGATCAGCTTTTACGGTGAGATTGTAGGTAGTCTTAGCACCCGCCTCGGGAGCGATGCGAAGGAAGTAGGTGCCAGAATTAAACGTGCCTTGCAGGGTGGCAGGAGTAGCGCCAGAGCCGCTGCTGGCTAGCAGCGGGTTTTGATTGGCGTCGAATAATGTAACAGTTGCGCCTGCCGTGAGCTGATTCAGGGCAACAGTTAAGAGGCTGGGATCGCCGACCGTAAAACGATAAAAGTCGTTGGGATCAGACACGCCGACAAAATCTGTAAAAGCTGTAGGCGTTGCCCCAACGGCAATAGTCCGCGCAGCAGCAAAGGTATCTCCGGCATTGTCGGCATTCAGGCTGAGCTGAAGGTTGTAATTGCCCTTCCCTTTCTTCCGGTTGACCCGGACAAAGTAAGTGCCGCTTTCCAGCGTGAGATTGAGGTTTTCGGGCTGCCGATTGGGGTTTTTAGAGCTGGCAATCACGGTGCCGTTTTGCCGCTGAATTTCGAAGTCGTAGTTTGACTTCCGGGGAATGGCAGATAGCTGAGCGTCGAAGCTGCTGCGAGCACCCACGTCAAAGCGAAAGAAGTCATCCTTGTCTGCTCGGTTCAGCGATTCTGTGATGGTCGTTGAGGGACCAACAGAAATTCGCTTTGCCTTCTTCCGGGTGTTTCCTGCATCTTTCGCCATGGCTTCACTTCCCATTCAAGAACTGACGTAGAGTATCTTGCCCAACTCTTAAGCAGAAACTATCATCAAACCTTCACAATGATTATTTTTGTGCAAGTTTTAAAGCTGGGCTAGTAAAAGTCTGCTTTCCCAAATTTACTGAGATGATGCCGTTAAGACCTCTGCGTTTCTACTAGTTTTTGGGCGATCGCCTCTGCCAATTGGGGTGCCATTCTCCGTTGAATTTGGGAGTGAATCGGGCGGCGGCAGCGGAGGCACGGCCTCAGGGACAGCATTGCTAGATGGCGGGCAGGAACTGGGATCAGGAGGCTGAGTTTCGACTACCACCTGCTGATAGCCAGCAGTGGCCAGTAGTTGGCCAACCGCCAATTGTGCCCGCTGATTAGCCTCTTGCAGCACTCCTTGACTGCACGCTGCCGCCACAATTTCCTGCAAGGTGAGTCGCTGAGCGGCCTCTTGCAGATCGGGAGCAACATCAGGCCCTAAGCCAAGAAACCCCCGATCGTAGTCATAGACGCGAGATCGATTCACATCAATTTTGCTGTCGAGGATGCGAGGGGGTGGCAGGCGCAACCGCAGCACATTGTCCACGATTTGAATATCTGCTCGCGTTAATGGCGACAAATCGACCCCAGCGCGCACTTCTCCGTAGGCCAGGTAGAGTAATGTTGTAGAACCCACCACGTAGCCACCCAAGGTGCGATCGCGCTTGGTCGGCACAACTGCCTGCATCGCAAAGATGGCAGTTGTCAGCTCACTCGCCCCCCGCACTTGCTGCACTACCAGCGATTCGACATCGACCTCAGATTTTGATTCGGTGAGAGTAAAGAGCGATCGCAGCTGCTCAACAAATCGATTGCCCCCACGCCACCAGCCCCAAGTAACCAGCAGCCCCGGCAACAGCAGACTGCCCGTCGCGATCAGCAGCAAATTGCGAACAACGCTGCTAACGGCATGCTTGCGCGTGTCCTGAGACTCATCGCTGCCCATTTTCCATCTATCCTGAACAGATATCTTCCTCGTTTTAGCTCAAAACGACTCAACTGTGGCATTCTAAAACATCCCCCTACGACCTCTCTTGTTTCTCTACCCGCTTCCCTACTCGCTACTCTACCCATTACTCCATGCGCACCATTGCCGAAATCAACGACAAAATTCAGCATCAAACCGCCGTTGTGTGGACGGTAGAAGAGCTGAAGGCCAGGGTTCAGGCGGTTGGAGTTTCGCAGGTGGCAAAAGAAGTAGACGTGATTACCACTGGAACGTTTGAGCCAATGGAGTCATCGGGGGCGATTCTCAACTTGGGACATCCCGATCCGCCGATCAAAATTCGTCAGTGCTGGCTAGATGGGGTGTTGGCCTATGCTGGCTTTGGTGCCGTCGATTTATACCTCGGTGCCAGCCAAATGGTGGAATACTCAGGCGCATGGGATGTTTCCGATGGTGATGAAGGGCGAGACATGCGGCTTCGCAGCCCAGCTAGAGAACGGGGTGGTGGGCATGTGATTGCCGATTTGATTGCAGGTAAAGCAGTGCGGCTACGGGCGCTGGGCCAAGTCACCGATTGCTACCCTCGGGCATCGATGGAAACCACCATTACCCGCGATACGATTAACCAGTTTTATCTGTTTAACCCGCGTAACCTTTACCAAAACTTTATTGTGGGAGTCAACGGTGGCGATCGCCCTCTCTTTACCTATCTAGGGCCACTACAGCCTCGCCTAGGCAACGCCGTTTACGCTAACTCCGGTGCCCTCTCGCCCCTACTCAACGATCCAGATCTGCAACTGGTGGGGATCGGCACCCGCATCTTTATGGGTGGCGGCATCGGCTATGTTTCATGGGAAGGCACCCAGCACTTTCCGCTGCAAAAACGCTTGCCCAACCACACGCCGATTGGCCCCGCTGCCACGCTAGCGCTGATTGGCGACGCCAAGCAAATGAGTTCCCGCTGGGTAAAAGGCTGCTACTTCAATAGCTATGGCCCTTCACTCATGATGGGGATTGGTGTTCCGTTTCCCGTCTTGAACGAAGAGGTAGTGCTCCGCTGCTCCGTCCAAGATCAAGATTTGGTGGCTCCCATTGTGGACTTCTCAATCCCTCGCCGGGTGCGCCCCACCTTTGGCTTAGTCAGCTATGCCCAACTTAAATCGGGGCGCATCACCATTGAAGGCAAAAGTGTCCGTGCCGCCCC
Source organism: Synechococcales cyanobacterium PMM_0002 (assembly GCA_949127925.1). GTDB lineage: Bacteria > Cyanobacteriota > Cyanobacteriia > Elainellales > Elainellaceae > CASBQJ01. Next base: position 7,536 of record CASBQX010000005.1, on the reverse strand, counting down.
CCTAGCCAGCGTATTCCTGTCGCGCCAAGTTGCTCTAGAGCTAAAGCAATGGATTGAAGCCGGAACCTTCACCTTGAGCGAACCCGTTGCACCGCTGCCGATGGACCGGAACTTTGTGGCTCAAGATCGGCTGGGAGCACAAATTAGCTTAGATTAACGTCAGGCTGGGCGAGGTTTATCCTCCTTCCTTAGGGCGCTTTACTGGCTTAGAAATGGGTTCGCGTCGCGTCGGTGGGGCACTCACCCGAACAGCCGCATCAGTCCGACGCGCTGGACGCGGCGGCTCACCTTTAGACTCCCACTGTTTTCGGCGATTCGGTGGGCCGCTGCGAAACCCGCTGCTCAGTTTGACTTTGCGCTTTCTGGGCGGCACCAGGGCAATCATATTGCCATTTTGGAGCAGGAGGTCGTTGCCCTGCCGCTGGACATTGAAATCCCAAAAATAGCCGACAGCTTTACCTTCTATTGTTCCCTTGAGGATGACTTTGAACGATTTGTCCTCATCTTCCTCTGGCTCGATGCTTTTTTTGGCACCTTTTTTAGTGGCCCGCTGCACTCTAACGATCAAGCGTTTGTCTTCAGCAGAACAAAATAGGACTTCTCCTCGAATGGAAAAATAGCCATCCTCTAATTTAGGAGCCGCGTCTGGCACTTGATCTGCCGCTTCTGGCGCAGGCGGCTGAGGCGTAATGCTGTCGGTGTGATCAACCTCAACATCGCTCACTGAGCTATTTTCCAGATTCCCTGGCGTTAGCTTTTCAGGTTCCCAAACGCCTACAATTTGGACATGCAGGTCTTGAAACTTTTCGCGCGTGCGGGGATACACGACCCAAAGGTGAGATGCTGTTAAATCCAGATGTTTCCTCACCAGGCTCATGACACGACCCAGCAGCACCGCATCAATCAGGGTGCCATCGTCAGCCGTGATGCTGCCTCGGGTGAACTGGTCATCGGATGGCGTATACCTACCGCGCACCGTGCCAATAGCTCGATATTGCATCGGCTCGCTGGCGGGTGGAATGGGATGCTGCCGAACCGATGGTTCAAGCACCAAGGGAAACTCTGTGGGAGCAGGAGCAGCGTCTGTCGGCGATTGGGTGGAAGATTCCACCTCGTCCAAAGGGGTTGGGTTAATCGAGGAGTCCATTTCAAGAGTTGAAGCTGAGGGCTGATGCATATCGATATCTGCTGAGGATACTAACTCAGGGGATGGTGTACTCTGAGCATGAATCTGCTCGTTAGTGGATGGCGTTGATCGAGGTGTCTGGGGAGACTGATTGTGAGAGGGAACCATAAAACCTCCTGGCGGCAGGATCCACCCACCCCATGTGATTAGACAGCAGATTATTGGGCGAGTTAAACACTAGGTTAGCATTCACCTTAATCTAGCCTGCTAGTGGTGTCAGCCGCTATCTGCCCAACATCTAAATAGCTAGTCGTCGGCTAGATAGATTTCAGGCAGGCCAACGCTTGAGGCAGCGTGCCTAATTGGGCACTCAGCGCTTTGGCTTGGTTAGGACTGATGCCTACCCATAGCGCCATTTAACATCACGGGTTGACATGACGGTTTGATCTGACTTTCTCTTCTTGTTTATACAGCCGCGATCGCCGCCATCAGGTATCTCTGGGACGCATTTCTCTAAAGATAGAAAGAAGAATGGTCAACAGCCCCATGATCAATAAATTGGCGGCTTTAGAAAAAATTCGGAACTGTGGATTAGGCTTTCGGCTGTGTGGCGAGGCCAGCCGGACTAAAAAACGGTGAGAAAATCCAGATGTGGATAATAATGGAGTTGCATTAGAGTTGGGGCTGTTCTGTGTTTAAGCAACGCAACCGCTGGATTATCACTGTTGTCATGTCGATCGCGTCATTGGCGTTTCTGTCATTGCTGTTTATGCCGTTTTTGACGGCATTTCAAACGAGCAACCGGGCAGCCACCGCCAATGCTTCACCTAGCGCCTCCCCAGTGGCTCAGCAGCAGGAGCTAGAGGCTCAAGCTAAGGGGTATGAGCTGGTACTCCAGCGGGAACCAGAGAACCAGACAGCGCTGAGAGGGTTACTGGAAACGCGAATTCGCCAGGGCAATGTTCAGGGGGCAATCGAACCTCTAGAAAAATTAGCCAAACTCAACCCTGACCAGGCTGACTATACGGTGTTACTGGCGCAGGCCAAGCAGCGAGTCGGAGACGCTGAGGGTGCAGCCCAGTCCTACCGGGATATTCTTAAAACCCAGCCTGGGAACGTGAATGCGCTCCAAGGGTTTGTCGATTTGATGCTGGAGCAGAAGCGCCCTGAAGCGGCGATTGGCTTGCTTCAAGATACCCTGCGGGGAGCAGAAACGGCAAACAAAGTCACCCCTGGCAGCATCGACGTCACGTCTCTGCAGCTACTGCTAGGGCGCGTCTATGCCGAGCAAGGCCGTTCAGATGAGGCGATCGCTATTTACGACGAGGCAATTAAAACTGACAGTCAAGATTTTCGCCCTGTGCTAGGCAAGGCGATCGTCTTGCGAACCGCTGGCAGAACGACTGAAGCAGAGCCTTTGTTTACGACCGCTGCGGCGCTGGCTCCGGCTCAATATAAAGATCAAATTAACCAGCTTGCAGCTGGGGAAACACCCGCTCCTGCGGATGCAGCGACCCCCAATCCACTGCCAGATGTCGAAGGTGGCGATCGCCCGCTCCCAGATCCATCGGCTAGCCCCGCGCCATCTGTCAGCCCTCAAGCCGAACGGTCTCCGTCCTCTTCTCGGGTCACGGGTAACGCCCCAGCGGTGCCCTAAGGTTTTCGTACCCTGAAAAGAACTATTTCACGCTTAATGACATCAGGGTTGACTAAAATATGAACTTTTGTAGTGACAATGTCACGGGGATCGCCCCCGAGATTCTATCTGCTCTAATTGCTGCCAATAGTGGCGCTGCCATGCCCTATGGCAATGACGATCTGACTCAGCGATTAGAAATGCAGCTGGCGGATCTGTTTGAAACCGAGATTGAGATCTTTCCGGTTGCCACCGGATCGGCTGCTAATGCGCTAGCGCTGGCGGTCCTGTCGCCTAACTACGGAGCCATTTACTGCCATCTTGACGCGCATATCAATGTAGACGAATGCGGTGCGCCAGAATTTTATAGCGGTGGCGCTAAACTGGTGACTCTGCCAGGAATGGATGGCAAACTATCGGCTGACGGGCTAGATGCGGCGCTCAAACAGGCCGGGGCAGGGGTTGTTCACCATGTCCAGCCAGCGGCAGTTAGCATCACTCAAGCGACAGAGGCTGGAACCGTATATCGCTTAGCCGAGGTACATGCGATCGCCCAAGTCACCCATGCTCATGGGCTATTGCTGCACATGGACGGAGCGCGTTTTGCCAATGCAATTGTCACTCTAGACTGTTCTCCTGCCGACGTTACCTGGCGATCGGGGGTAGATGTCCTTTCGTTTGGGGCAACCAAAAACGGGGCATTGGCCGCAGAAGCCGTTATTTTCTTTAAGCAGGGATTTGGTCAAGAGTTTGGTTACCGCCGCAAGCGCGGCGGCCATTTGTTCTCAAAAATGCGTTTCCTCTCGGCTCAACTGGAAGCTTATCTAAAAGACGATCTCTGGCTCAAAAATGCCACCCACGCCAACCAAATGGCTCAAATCTTAGCGGCTGGTCTTTCTACACTACCAGGCGTGAAACTCTGCCATTCAGTAGAGGCCAACGAGCTATTTGTCGCATTGCCAGAGCCAGTGATTACGGGGCTGCTAGCCGCAGGATTTCAGTTCTATCGCTGGGATGGAGCCGAAGGGTCTGTGGTGCGATTGGTCACCGCTTTTAATACTGTAGAGGCAGATATCCAGGCGTTTGTGACTTGTGCCCAGCGGCACGCCCAACCCACAGGCAGCAGAGTCCTAGCCGACGTCTAAACAATTTGGTTTATTATGGAATTTAGTTAAGAAATTTTAAGAAATATTGTGACAACTCAGCAACTTGCACCCCTACAGTCCTATGAGCCGTTCAATTGGAGCTGGCGGGGATATACTATCCGCTACACGGTGAAAGGGAGCGGGCGACCCTTGGTCTTGATCCATGGATTTGGGGCAGCTATCGGCCACTGGCGCAACAATATCCCTGTGTTGGCTGAAGCCGGATACCGCGTATTTGCCCTAGATCTGCTGGGTTTTGGCGGTTCTGACAAACCGCAAATCGACTACAGCCTAGACCTATGGGAAGAATTGCTGCACGATTTTTGGACTGAGCAGATCCAGGAACCTGCTATATTTGTCGGCAATTCGATTGGGGCGCTGCTGAGCCTGATGCTGCTGGCCGACCATCCTAAAATGGCTGCTGGAGCGGTTTTAATTAATGCGGCTGGAGGGTTGAACCACCGCCCTGAAGAATTAAATCCACCCCTGCGGTTTGTCATGGGTGCTTTTAGTCAGCTAGTCAGCTCTAACCTGCTGGGGCCATTTTTGTTTGAGCAGGTTCGCCGCAAATCCCGCATCCGCAGCAGCTTACAGCAAGTCTACCGGGATCACACCGCCATCACCGATGAGTTGATCAACATCATCTACGAACCCTCTTGCGATCCGGGTGCCCAAAAAGTGTTCGCCTCAATTTTGACGGCACCAGCGGGGCCTAGCCCAGCAGAACTAATGCCCCGTGTGGTGCAACCGCTGTTGATCGTATGGGGCGAGGCTGACCCTTGGACGCCCATCGCCGGGGCGAAGCTGTATCAAGAATTGGCCGAACAAGAACCAGAGCGAGTTCAGTTTAGGGCGATCGCCAATGCCGGACATTGTCCCCATGACGAATACCCTGATACCGTTAATCAACTGATCTTGGCATGGCTTACCAGTCAGAAATCAGAGTCTACGCAGATGCTACAGGGTTGAGAATTAAATACCTGCTGTGAGGGCGTGGCAGTGCCATGCCCCTACCCAAAACGGCACGTTCTTAGGCGGCGTGCTGGCGGTACCAGTTGATTGTATTTTTTAGCCCTTGACGGAAGTCTATCTCTGCGACAAAACCAAACTTTTCTTTGGCTTGCTGTGTATCTAAACAGCGACGGGGTTGACCGTTAGGTTGATCGGTCTGCCAGACTAGTTCGCCCGTGTAGCCCATCAGTTCACAGATCAATTCAATTAGGTGTTTGATTGAAATTTCATGGCCTGTCCCTAGGTTAACGGGGGCTGAGTCGTTGTAAACCTGTGCTCCCATCACAATGCCCCGCGCGGCATCCGTGGAATATAAAAACTCGCGGGTTGGCGAACCATCTCCCCAAACTGGAATACTGGCATCGCCGCGCTGCTGAGCCTCGTACACCTTGCGAATTAAGGCGGGAATCACATGAGAGCTTTGGGGATCAAAGTTATCGTCTGGCCCATACAAATTGACAGGCAGTAAATAAATTCCGTTAAAGCCATATTGCTGACGATACGCTTGCAGCTGCACCAACAGCGCTTTTTTGGCAATGCCATAGGGAGCATTGGTTTCTTCGGGGTAGCCATCCCAAAGATCTGCTTCTTTGAATGGAACAGGCGTGAACTTAGGGTAGGCGCAGATCGTCCCGACACATACAAATTTCTGCACCCCCGCTACGTAGGCGCTGTGGATCAGCTGGGTGCCCATCATCAAATTGTCGTAAAACAGTTCAGCGGGCTTTTCGCGGTTGAGACCAATGCCGCCCACATGGGCGGCTAAATGGATGACCATGTCTTGTTGATCAACGGCGCGTTGGCAGCTCTCTAACTGACGGAGGTCGTAGTCACGCGATCGCACAACCGTAATTTTGTCAGCATCTGCGCCGGCCTGCTGAAGTTGCTGAACCACCTGCTTCCCCAAAAAACCAGCCCCACCCGTGACTAAAATGCGCTGGTTAGCAAGAATGGAGGTTGATTGAGCCATTGTTGTTCTCCTTAAGGACGCTAGATCACCACTAACATGGCACATCACCGCTTAATCTACCCTGCTCTGGTGCGACGTGCGATCGGCTTGGGGCGTTTATTTTTGGGTGAACGTTTCGCTACATGAGAATCGCTCCTCGACAGCGCCAAGGAACGATTCACCCAAGCGTGATCACCAGAGCTATGGCTCTTGACCGCGAATATGAAGAATTTTTGCCGTTGTCGCCAAGCTTTCTTCATACAGCACATCGCGTCCCCAGCGTTGCAGCTGCTGAGTCAGTAAGAATTCTGCTTTTTGGTCATTGACTGTCGTCACCTGCTCCGTCCGCGACGTTTGGGCACTACCCCCCGATTCCATCCGCATACAGCCCGTCGTTTCAGAACATAGAATCATAAAACAATTGGCGTTGGGGTTGGTAGAGGCAAGGCGCAACCCAAGCAAGTCTCCAATAATTTCTCCAGCATCGGCAATCGGGACGCCTGCCAGCTCTGCCTCGATTTTTCGACCCGCTGCATTGGTAAACGTAATCGTGGTGATGTCATAATCGTCATGGGTTTCGGTGAACGATACAGGTTCCCATCCCAAGCGGCTGGCAAACCAGCCCAAAAACATATACGCCTGAGCCGGATTGCCCTTTTCGTAGTCGATGGTGATCAGATCGACTTCACCCAGCGCCATCCGCCGCTCAGGTGCATCAAACGATGAGGCGGCCAGTTCTTGCCAAACCGAAAGCCGATGCCAGTTGAGGTCGGCCACATAGGTATCTGATTCTACCAATGCCTGCATTTTGACAAATTCGGCCTCGGGATCGCTGAAATAGGATGAATCGAGAATGAGGCAATTGCAGCTTGCGGCTAGTTTACGGAACAGCTCGTGCTCTGGATTGGGCGTTGCTTTCCACCAAACAAATTGCGGCAAACCGGGGATCATTAAAGCAGACACCAGATCCCCAACCCGATCGAGGGACGCCTTAGTGCCTTTTAAGGTAATATATTCGCCGCAGATAGAGCTGGCATTGCCGGCCTTTTGAATGGGGCAGTAGGCCGATACTTGCGCCGTTATAGCCTCGTCGTCACCCAGTGTAGGGGCTAGCGTGATCACCCGGCAAGGGTTCTGAATGGCGATCGCATCACTAATGGTGGTGCCCCGTTCATCCAAGTTAATAAACTTCAGTTTCTCCACCGGCAGCTTTGCCACTTCTGCGCGCAACCGAGCCAGCGTTGCCGGATCAACTTGACCAGTCATTCGCAAGTCGTAAGCCTTCTGAGCCGCCAAGACTGCCGCCTTGGTATCAGGGCCATGGAACCCATCAATTTCTTCAGAATAAAAGCCCAAAGCCGCTAGCAGCTGCTGAAACTCCTCTGGCGCGTAGACTACGATACTAAACGTTGACGCTCTTGTCACCATCGGTGAACCGCGATCGCCACTCTGGCTATGCCAAATTTGACTTAATTCAGCTTCAATTTCACCAATAGAAATATCTTTGGGCTTTTGTAAGGTAACTAGGGGTGTTGTTGCCATAAGGAAAGAGGAAGAAAAAAGGATGAAGGATGAGGGATGAGGGATAAAGGATGAGGGATGAGGGATGAGGGATGAGGGATGAGGGATGAGGGATGAGGGATGAGGGATGAGGGATGAGGGATGAGGG
>CASBQX010000004.1 GCA_949127925.1 Synechococcales cyanobacterium PMM_0002 | reverse complement strand
TGTACCCGTCACAGCTATTTTGCCATGAAAGCCAGGGTTGAGGTCAAGCCTATCGTCCAGCCTCTAGCAATAGAGGGGAAGACGATTGGCAAGCCGCAAGGCACTTCAGTAATCCTCAGAGAGCCTAGTGCGCTTTGCTCACGGACTGTCGGCATACATGGGTTTACCCAACTTTGCTTAGGTTTTCAATAGCGCCTATAGTGGTAAATGCTCTACGTCAGCCAAATCCCATGCCAGAGTTTCCCAGGGTCATCCTCCGCAACAACAAAGCCGATGCCGTCCGTCGGTTCCATCCCTGGATTTTTTCTGGCGCGATTAAGACACTGGAGCCGAATGTCCATGATGGCGATTTTGTTGAGGTGTACACCGAAAAGGGCGAATATCTGGCCAGCGGCATCTACAACTCGGGCAACATTGCAGTCAAAATCCTGTCGTTTCAGCCCGTCGATGATTTAGATCAGCTGTTTTTAGAACGGGTACAAAGCGCTTATTTTCTCAGAAAACAAATCGGCTTGGCGACCAGCAATCAGACCAACTGCTACCGCCTGATTAATGCCGAAGGCGACGGGTTGCCAGGGCTAATTGTCGATTGGTACAACGGCACGGCGGTGATGCAAGCTTATTCCGTCGGGATGCACGAACAGCGCGATCGCCTAGTCAACGCCCTCAAAACTGTCTACGGGTCGCAGCTCCAAGCCGTATACGACAAAAGCGGTACGGTGCTGCACAAGTCAAAAGCCCAGGCCGAGAATCAATATCTGCTGGGCAAAAGAACCAGCGGTGAGGTGTTGGAATATGGCCATCGGTTTGTGGTGGATTGGGAAGAAGGGCAGAAAACTGGCCTATTTCTCGATCAGCGGGAGAACCGGGAACGGTTGACGCACTATGTAGAAGACAAAAAAGTGCTCAACACGTTCTGCTACTCTGGCGGGTTTTCGGTGTATGCGATCGCTGCCCAGGCTCGCTGTGTCCATTCAGTAGATAGCTCAGCCAAGGCGTTGGAGTGGACAAGGCAGAACGTGGCACTGAATCACCTGGAGGCAGCTGACCACGAAATCTATGCGGCAGACGTGTTTGACTTCCTCAAAACCTGCGATGCCGACTACGACGTGATTGTGCTCGACCCACCGGCCTTCGCCAAAGGACTGTCGGCACGGCACCAGGCGGTGATGGCCTACAAGCGGCTGAATGCCCAGGCATTTGCCAAGGTGCGATCGCCCGGTATTGTCTTTACCTTTTCTTGCTCGCAAGTCGTCCCGCCCGACCAGTTTCAAGGTGCGGTCACGGCAGCGGCGATCGAATCGGGGCGACGAATTCGCGTGCTCGACCACCTAACCCAGCCTGCCGATCACCCCACCAGCATCTACCACCCCGAGGGGCTATACCTGAAAGGCTTGGTGCTCATGGTGGAGTAGCGATCGCCGCACAAACGCTGAGACGGTTCAACTGAGTCTTAGATCCACCGAACATTTGTGTTTAGAGCGTTTGCATCACAGCGAACGCATGTATTATTAGGGCACGGGATATGCCAGTGGGTTCGGTTCCTGACATTAGTTCAGCATGGAGTTAGACAAACCATTAGGCTCAGTGATTCTACGCGTTTGCTGAACATGACCAACGAAGAAATCCAGGAGTTCTGCGAAGTCAAAATGGGCAACAAGTCGTCCATCATGGCGTTGCAGCGCAAACTCACCCGCCTAGACGACCTGAAATATCTACGCCAGAGCTGCCCTCACAACTATGTGATCACCATCGAAGAAGCTCACCGCTTCCTTGATCCTGCCGCTATCGGAGCCACCGACTGGGAAGACCTGCCCAACGCTACGGTCTTCCGGGCTTTAGAAGCGGCCAAAGGCGATTTGGGCTTTTGAAGACCGACCCTCGCTTCTCCCCTTCCCGTTCGGTTTTCTCGTCGTACTACCCGTACTTGATGCTAGACTGAACAGTCCAGAATAGTAAAACAACCAGACACCTGTAATCGTCCCAGCCAATATTGCTTGAGCACTGCCCCCGATGCACCGCAACCGTGAGCCTACGCAAAGGAGACTAGAAAAGGAACCAGCTACGCCTCTGACACATGTTAGATCTTAACGGCGAGTGACGTTACAAGTCCATCCAGAAAACCTCTATCAATCCTCTGGCTTGGCTAATGCAGCAGACCAGATTCAGTGATTTTTAGTTGGGCTGATCGCGATCGCGATCGCGGTAAAGATAGCTAAAAAGGCGAAAGATCCTAGCTAGAAGGAGTTTCAAGCTAGCTCATCGGTTAACATTCACCTTTGAATTTCACCCTATCGGATGAGTCCTCATCTATTTACTGGAGCCTAAACTTGTATTATTCTTGTAACAGCATAAACTCATAACGACTTCATATTCTTGACGCCCCAGATTGGATTGACAACCATGACAAAGACAATCATGACAAAGTGGGCGCGATCGCTGTAGTAGACTCTAGAGTTTTCATTGAATAGCCTTCTCGAGCCTGTACGCAGCATGGCTGTTGCGGGAGATGTGCTAGAGGCAACGTTTCCTTGGTTCATCTGGTTTTCGCGGCGCTTCACCTGGGTTTGTTTCAATTGCTACGTGCAACGCCTGCTTCAACGAGCGGGCTAGGTTGCGATTTCCCAGTTTCTGATCTGGCCTCAAGGGCTGGACGGTTAATGATTTCCAGTTTTCGATTTCCACGTTTTGTTCGACGGAGTTTCGCATCCATGGCAACCGTAAATACGACAGTTAAGACTCACAAGCCCCTATTCACGGCAGATATGGTGCGTACCTATCTGCATGAAATTGGCCGAGTGCCTCTGCTGACCCATGAGCAGGAAATTGTCTATGGGAAGCAGGTGCAGCAAATGATGACGCTTCTGGATGCAAAAGAGAAGCTAGCAGACGATCTGACTCGTGAGCCAACCCGTGAAGAATGGCTGCAACAGATAGCGCTTGACGAGGTAGCGCTTGATAAAATCCTGCGTGAAGGTCGCCGTGCTAAGCAAAAGATGATCGAGGCTAACCTGCGGCTGGTGGTGGCGATCGCCAAAAAATATCAGAAGCGGAATCTAGAGTTTTTGGATCTAATCCAAGAAGGAACGCTGGGTTTAGAACGCGGCGTCGAGAAGTTTGACCCGATGCGCGGCTATAAGTTCTCGACCTATGCCTATTGGTGGATTCGCCAAGCCATTACGCGGGCGATCGCCCAACAGGCGCGAACCATCCGGTTGCCAATTCACATTACCGAGAAGCTCAACAAAATCAAAAAGGTGCAGCGAGAATTGACTCAGCAGTTGGGTCATAGCCCGACTCCAGCCGAGATTGCCAAAGCGTTAGAGTTAGAGCCAGCGCAAATTCGAGAATTCTTGATGTTGGCGCGGCAGCCCGTTTCGCTAGAACTCAAGGTTGGCGATAACCAGGATACAGAGCTGCAAGATCTCTTAGAAGACGACACCGCCTCTCCAGAGAACTACGCAGTCCATGAATCGATGCGGCAGGATATCCAAAACTTGCTGTCCGAGCTAACGCCTCAACAGCGAGAAGTGCTGGTACTGCGCTTTGGCCTAGAAGATGGCAACGAGCTATCGTTGGCAAAGGTAGGACAGCGGATGAACATTAGCCGGGAACGAGTCCGGCAACTGGAGCGCCAAGCCCTAGAGCATCTCCGCCGTCGCAAGGTCAATGTACGCGGCTATTTAGCCAGTTAACTCACGCTGATAGCGGCTGACAGATTGCTGAGAAGTTCAACTTAGATTCAAGTTTGCAGTGGGTGTGCGGTGCACACCCACATTTTTTAAGCTATTCAAAATCAGAACCTATTTAAAATCAGAACCTCGCTATCGCGGCAGGCCGATCGCCCCAAGGGTTTAAGACAGTTCAATAAGTGTCCTGAGATGCATTTTTCTAAACCAGTGGGTGTGGGATCAATAAAGTATGGTTGGACTTCGAGTTGCAGGGCTATTCCCTCGCTCGATTTTCTGGTGGTTCTCAGACCAATTGCTCTGAACTCAATCTAACTTCATCTAACTCAATGTAGTAACTCAATGCAGTAACTCAATGTAGAGCAATCTCGCCTCTACCACCCGATTAAGTGACCCATAGGGGGGAGGTGCGATCGCCCTGAGTGTCATAGCTTAAGAATGAGCTTGCTATTAACGTCTTGCTACTTGCTCCAATTCAATCGGATTAGCTATCCAGATTATTTTCAAAAAACTTTCTGTTTTTTCTGGAATTTGCCAAGACTGCGCTGTAGCTCTACTACAAGCCCAGATAAATATCAGGCCGCATCAAGAATTTCCGCTTTTGAGCAATATTCTTCAAGAGTTGTGAAGTCTGTTCATTGGGCTAGGCAAAGCGCCTACACTCTTTATATAGAGTGAATTGGCGGCTTCATCGCCCACCGTTTATGTAACTTTTAACCTTATTCTTAGGAGGATCGCGATGCTGAACCTATCTACCCATCGCTTCCAATCATTCAAGCCTTTATTGAATCATCTAGAGCGCCCCATCACTGCTCTAGCATTAACGCTGGGTCTTGCGGTTGCGGCTCTAAGTCCGGCGCAGGGAATCGAAGCGTCTCATCTGCCATCGACTCAAGTTGCCCGTGCCAATATGGGTATGCAGGTCGTTAGTCAAAGGCTGCCAAATGGAGTTTATCTCTATGGCCAATCGCCTGAAGCTGAGCAAATTGGTTCTGCCTACATGGTATTTGAAGTTAACGAGCAACAGGTAATTGGCGCATTTTATATGCCCTCTTCATCCTTCGATTGTTTTTATGGTGAAGTGCAAGCTCAGCAGCTAGCATTAAACGTTGTTGATGCTTATGAACAAACGGTGCATCCTTACGCAGTCGCACTAGAGACGACAGGTTCAGTGGCAACTACTGGTAACGAGGCGATCGCTCCTCTCAGCTTAGAGGGCTTTCATGCAATCAGTTCAGTTAGCGGCAACGACCAACGCATTCTCAGCGTTTGTAAGGTTAATCGTCGGCCTGTAGATTGAGCTATTTTTTAACAGTCATCTACGCTAAAGCGGTGTCATCTTAAAAAGATGGCACCGCTTTTTAAGTATTATTTTTGCGCATCCTCAAACTGTGATCTGGCGATCGCTCAACGCCAAACAGGCATATAGGCAAGGCGGAGGCCAGATCTTAACCTGCTCTTATTGATTAAGTAATCTGAAGTTTAACTGAAGATGGTGTACTTAATTG
>CASBQX010000003.1 GCA_949127925.1 Synechococcales cyanobacterium PMM_0002 | reverse complement strand
CAGTCCCAACAGACGCAGTTCCAACAAACAAAACCCCAGCAATCATGAAGGTGTGTAACCAGGCTATACACCTTAATAATTGCTGGGGCTAGGATAATTGCTGGGGCTAGTCCCTAATAGTCCGGGAATAGTCTGGGAACTTGAATATCTAGGGAGATTAGATATCGCGTTCGCTCAATTCACGCGTTAGGTAGTCGAAAGGCTGATCGAGCAGACTTGAGCTTTCAACCCCCGCAGCCGCTACCTGCTCTTTAACAATGTCCTTCATAATCTGGATGCCGCGAACGGTAGGGCCGACTGGAACGCCTAGCGAATTATAGGTTTCCCGTAGCCCTTGAAGCACCCGTTCGTCCAGCACATCCATATTGCCTGCCACCAGAGCGTAGGTAGCATAGCGCAAATAGTAGTCCATGTCTCGCAGGCAAGCAGCATAGCGACGTGTGGTGTACGCATTGCCGCCAGGACGAATCAGCTCTGGAATATCTTCAAATAATTGAGTACCTGCCTGTCTGACAATGGCGGCGGCATTACCATTGATCACAGCGGCGGCTTGAATCCGCGCCATCCCGGTCGTGAAGTAGGATTTCAGACTATCCATCGCATCACGGTCTAAGTACCGACCTTTGAGGTCGTAGTTGTCAATCAGGCTTGTGACTGCGTCCCGCATGAATTTAAATCTCCCAACATTAAACCAAAATCCAAAGTTTAATAAACCGAATGCTACAAAAACGATCAGAACAAAGCTGACAGTTCAAGGCAAAATTTGCGTCCAAAACTTGCTTTATATCAAGCATTCAAGGTTCAGTGTATCACGCAGGATTGAACCCAACTTTTATCGATTGACCCGATATCAGCAGTTTGCTGATTAAGTTTTATGTTGACTCTAACAGCTCAGTAGAGTAGACATTGTGAGAATTTAAGCGATCTGCGCAACATCTGCACAGCGTTATAGTGGTTGAACTTCGTTCCATTTTTCAGAAGCTCACTTTGTATTAATAGATACGAAAGCCTGCCTTCACCTCTTTTTAGGATAAGGCCAGTGCAGTTGAGCCGATCAAACTCAAAAGGAGCAGTTCATGACGACGCCACAAGCAGTCTTGAAAATGATTGAGGATCAAGGAATTGAACTAATCGACTTAAAATTTGTCGATTTGTATGGCATTTGGCAACACTGCACATTCCACAAAAGCCTGATTGATGAAGATTCATTTGTGAATGCGGGTGGTGTAGCGTTTGACGGTTCCAGCATTCGGGGCTGGAAGGCGATCAATAGCTCAGACATGGCGATGGTGCCAGATCCAACTACAGCTTGGATCGACCCGTTTATGGCTGTGCCGACCCTCAGTATGATTTGCTCCATCGTCGATCCTCGCACTCAGCAAATGTATGAGCGCGATCCACGCTCGATTGCCCAAAAAGCGATCGACTACCTCATTTCTACTGGACTGGGCGATAAAGTTTACTGTGGGCCAGAACCCGAGTTTTTCATCTTCGATTCCATTCAATATGGCCAGTCGGGGCACGAAAGCTACTTCTTCATTGACTCTGATGAAGGCAACTGGAACTCAGGTAAGGACTCTAGTCTAGGGCACAAGATCGGCAAAAAGCGCGGCTATTTTCCAGTTGCTCCGTCCGATATGCTGCAAGACATTCGCACTGAGATGCTGCTGACGATGGCCAAGTGCGGTGTGCCAATTGAGAAGCACCACCATGAAGTCGCAGGCGGTGGACAGTGTGAGCTAGGGATTCGGTACTCTGATCTGGTTCATGCCGCTGACTACGTATTGACCTATAAATATGTGGTCAAGAACGTTGCTCGCAAATATGGCAAGACGGCTACCTTTATGCCCAAGCCGATTCACGATGACAATGGAACGGGTATGCACAGCCATATGTCGATTTGGAAAGATGAGCAGCCGCTGTTTGCCGGGGACAAGTATGCGGGCTTAAGCCAGATGGCGCTGTGGTTTATTGGAGGTTTGATCAAACATGCCCCTTCAATTCTAGCGTTTACGAACCCCACCGTGAACTCCTACAAGCGTCTAGTTCCCGGCTTTGAGGCTCCCGTCAACCTGGCCTATTCTGCGGGTAACCGTTCGGCTTCAATTCGGATTCCGCTATCGGGCAGCAATCCTAAAGCGAAGCGATTGGAGTTCCGCTGCCCTGATGCCTCTAGCAACCCCTACCTGACCTTCTCTGCCATGCTGTGTGCTGGCCTAGATGGGATCAAGAACCAGATCGATCCAGGGGAACCGCTGGATGTAGACATTTACGAAATGTCTCCTGAGGAGCTAGCCAAGGTGCCCAAGGCTCCGGCTAATTTAGGTGAAGCGTTGGCCAATCTGGAAAAAGACCACGACTTTTTGACCGTGGGCGGAGTCTTCCCAGAGGACTTCATCATGAACTGGATTGCACTGAAGCTAGAGGGGGAAGTGAAGCCGCTCAGCAAACTGCCTCACCCCTACGAGTTTGAATTGTATTACGACTGCTAATTTCGCCAGCAGCACTAAAGAAAGCAAAGGCATTTGGCAGGGGCGGCGCGAACCGCCTTTGCTGGTGCTGGCTAGCTCTAAACGTATGGCTCAACGGCAGCGGTACAAATCATAGCCGTAGCCATTAATCCAGACTTTTTTAAGAGCCGCTGTTGGGCAGCCCTGTCGCTCGACCAAT
>CASBQX010000002.1 GCA_949127925.1 Synechococcales cyanobacterium PMM_0002 | reverse complement strand
TAATTGGGAATGATAGCATTCTCTAGCCACCCTACTTTCCTATGGAAACGGGGTGGCTAGGTTTTTGGGGTTTACTCTTACCCAATGCAGGAGAACCCCAATGATTGAGATGTTTGACGTGCCCATTGCCCGCAGTTCTTTGACAGATGGTGAGAATGAAAACGAGGATGGAATTCGCCCTTTGCCGCTAATTTTGCCGCTCTACTTTCATCCTCTAGCACCCGGCCAAGAGCAGATGCGGATTTTGCTGATTAGCAGCCCCGCTTGGGTGAAAGAAACCATTCACGAGCTGCATAGCCGGGGTTTTGCCAATGCCAACGATTGGAGCAGCAAGCTGCCCGGTGCCAATCCGGGCGAGGTCGTCAGCATACTCACCAGGCGGCGATCGCGACCGTAAACCGCAAGATCAAGGAAGGGCGATCGCGGCCAATCAGCACGGGAGGACGCGATCGCCATCTGGGGGAGTCTATCAAAGCGTGTAGGTAAAATCATCTACCAACACACCGGGTAGCCACATGCCCCCGAGGCTGCGATAGTCGTAGGAGCCAACTTCGGGGATAAATTCCTGAACGTCAGTCAGGCTCAGCAGGTTGTCGCCCAAGCAGCGATATAGGCTTTCATCAAACCGCAGATTTTCGATGGGGGCAACAATTTCGCCATTTTCTACCCAGAAACAGGCATAGCGGGTCATGCCCGTAATCCGGCCTATGGGGCGATCGCTCCAATTCAAATAGTGCAGGTTAGACAAATACAGCCCCGTGTCCAGCGCCTTGAGAACATCGGCAGTGGCCAGGGTGCCGGGGCAGACTTCTGGCGATCGCAGCGATTCAGATCCGTTGGCTCCGTTGGCCACTTTGTTGTATTCCTTGGCCGTGCGAGAGTTGACCAGCGAGTTCACCAGTTTCCCGGCATCAATAATCGCCATTTCCACCGGAGCCATTTCACCCAAGTCGTTGAACCGGGGCACTAGACCATGGCTAAAGTTTTCGTTTAAGGTGAAGGCCGGAGACAAATATTTCTCGCCGCGTCGCAACATCCCAAAGGCACTTTCTCCTTGCTGGATGGCCGCTTCACCCACCGCGCCCCACGAGAACATGGCAATGATTTCGGCGATCGCCTGCGGAGCCAAATAGGTGCGATATTGCCCCTTCGGAATTGGCTTTGGGGCATCGGCCAGTCGCTCTAGCTGCCGCTTCGAATTGGCTAGCTTGGCCACATAGGCCGCTTTATCCCACTGGCTACCTGCCACGACCCCCTTCACCGCCTGGTTATCGGCTGTAAAAATAGAATAATCTAGCGCAAACGATTCCGTTTCAAACCAATGCGTTTGCCCCACCGAATCGGCGTAGGCACGCAGCAACCCGCCGCCGCCATAAATACCTGCAAAATCTAGTCCTGCTACCTCGGGCAACACCATAGACGCCACCTGATCGGGCGGCAACAACCTGCCTATATGCACCTCACGGCTAGACTCAGTGCCGCTGGGCAGCACCGAGTAAGGATCAATCGGCAGATCTGCGGCATCTTGACGTAGCTCTTGCAGTACCGACTTGGCCGCTTGCCAGTCGGTTTCCCAATCGCCGCACAGCGGAAAACTACACGATGCCGTGCGCTGATTGGCCATTAGCGTTAGCTCCGCCTGACAATCAATGACGCTACCAATTTGTCGAACTTTGGCATGGTTAAACCGCACAAATTGGCTGGTTTCACCCGTCAAAGTCAGGGTAAAGTGCTCATTGGGCTGGCGTTCTGACTGAAAATTCTTGAGTAAGCGATCAAAGGTAGATTCCAGGATTTCAAACGTTTGCGACATAAAACCTTAACTCTCAATACCGCACAAAACCGACTTGATTGAGGATTTAGGCCAACGTCTAAGCGCCGCCGCCAAATACTTCCATATTGGCAAAGGCGCACACTGGCGATCCATGCCCAACCCGAATTGACTGGTTTGGCTCGCCTTTACCGCAATACGGCGTGCCATACATTTCCCAACTGCTATCATCTCCAATGCGGACTAGGCTGCGCCAAAATTCTGGCGTTGTGCCCCGATAGTTGGGATTGCGCAGAGATTTGGTCAGCTGCCCGTTTTCGATCAGTCGGGCATATTCGCAGCCAAATTGAAATTTGTAGCGCTGGTCGTCAATCGACCAGGAGCGGTTCGCTTCCATATAAACGCCGTGTTCGGTATCGCGGATAATCTCTGCAACCGAATCGCTGCCCGCTTCCAAATTCAGGTTGGCCATCCGATCGATCGGCGGGCGGTTCCAGGACGAGGCTCGGGCGCATGAAACCCCGGCCACTCCGGTGCGCGCTTGGCTTTCTAGGCCACCTAGACCGCGCCTCAAAACGCCGTCTTTGATCAAATATTCTTTGGTGGCTGGTGCTCCGGTATCGTCAAACCCATAGCTGGCGAATTCTCCAGGTACGGTGGGGTTAAAGGTGATATTCATCAGCGCGGAGCCGTAGGCTAGGGTGCCAAAATCGCTGGGCTTGACGAAGCTGCCCCCGGCGTAGTTGCGTTCATCGCCCAAAATCCGATCTAGCTCTAGCGGATGCCCCACGCTTTCATGGATTTGCAGCATCATTTGATCGGGCGCTAAGACCAAGGTGGTGGTGGCGGTGGGGCATTCTTCGGCTGTCAGTAGCTCGACGGCCTGCTCGCCAATTTGCCGCGCCCGATCCCAGAGCGCCGCATCGGGAAACAGCTCCCAACCCCCTTGGTAATAGTGACCATTGCCGTTGTTGCTGCGCTGCTGCACATCTGGCCCGTCTTGGGCGATCGCCCCATAACTAGTTCCCAGCAGCAAAAACTTTTGATAGACTTCAGACCCGTTGCTGCTGATATACCAAGACTCCACCTCTTGGGTGTTAGCGCTGGCATTGGTTTGGACGATTTTGTCAGATACTTTCAGGGTCTGGCACAGCCGGATCAGCAGCTCGTTGATTTCTCCAGGGGCGATCGCCTCCAGCGGCTTCAGGAATGGAGAGGTATAGTTCCCCACTACCTTTGGCCGAGTCACGGGCGTCATCGGATAAATCGCCCACTGACTGGCCGCTAGCGCTTGCCGATAGGCAGCTTTGGCGGCCAATCGCAGGTGTTCAGGCTGAAACGAATTGACGGCACCATAACCAATCTGACCATTGACTAAGACTTCAACCATGGTGCCGTAACTGAGCTGTTTGCTGTTGCCCTGAGGTAAACCATCGCGCACGTTGCGGCAGCTGGCAGTCTCTTTTACGGCTCGCAGCCCAACCCAATCGGCTGGTAGATCAAGGGTAGATAGCACATGTTGAAGTTCGGCAATCATATTACGGTGTCAGTATCGCGCTGGACTATAGGTTGGAGAATAGGGAGCTGAAACTAGCAATAGGGCAGAATGCCTGAGATCAATGGCTCCCCTGCCGCAAACGACTCACTCATTTGGTGAAAAAACGGGGATGACCAGCCGTTAAGAAATGCAACGATATCCCATCCCCGCACGCCTTTAAGTGGGCATAATCCACACCGCCCTCCATCGCCATAGGGGGCAACTGTGTCAGTCCTACCTTAGATCATGGCAGCCACAACGTGCCATACATCAACATTGGGCACGGCAATTCTGGGCTTGAACCCCATCTACCCAGCCTTTAACCACTGACATTTACTCATTACCAGTAGGAGGCAATACCTGTAATCGGACTGACTACATCTTAGCGAGCGATCGAAAAATATACTGAATTACCTAAGCCATCTGTCGCAGATATCCGGTACCCTGGCGGACGCAATTCCGTATTGCTAGTATAAATTAGTAAAAGAATTGACATTAAGGCCGTGTAGCACTCGGATGCTGCCAAGGTAAAAGATGCCAAAGTGTCAGTCCACCACTGGAGTTCTGTGAAGATAGAAATCACAATGAAAAGAGCCTTATGTATCTTAGGGGAACTAAGCGATCGCGATATCGATTGGTTGGTCGAGGTGGGTCGGCGTGAACAGGTGCCTGCGGGTCGAGTCTTAATTTATGAAGGTAGACCCGTCGATACGCTCTATATCCTGTTAGATGGGACGCTAATCGTGTCGATCTCGGCAGTAGAACGGCAAATTGCTCGGCTCTCTAGTGGCGAAGTGGTAGGGGAAATGTCGTTCATCGATTCGCGGCCTCCTTCAGCTACGGTACAAACCTTAGAAGCCTGCTTGGTTCTGGCCGTACCGCAATCGCAGCTAGCCGAAAAACTTCAGCACGATGAAGGCTTTGCCAGCCGTTTCTACCGGGCGCTGGCCATGCTGCTGTCACAGCGATTACGCGGTACGGTGAAGCAATTAAGTGAGGATACCCCCAAGCTCCCTGTCATGTCCGAACCTGAGCCGGAAACAGAATTGGTGGCGATCGCCCAGGCTCGGTTTGAACGCCTTTTAAACGTAGGCGGGTAGCCCACACTAGCGCCCCTCATCCTAACGCTACAGTCTAGCGACGAAGGGATAGATGCTACGTTCGATTCTGTGTATTCACACATAGAATTAGACGTAGCATTTTTTAGATCGGCTCTACGTATGGGCAGCAGCGGCATGGGGTAACGGCCTAGATGTAAAAAAACCTGTGCATCCTATTCGGTTGAATCCCTCAATTCTCTACAATGAGCCTAAGGATTCAAAAAAGTAGCGTGCTTAACCTATGACCCCTACCGTTGCCGATGTTATGACCCGCGATCCAATCGTGGTAAAACCCGAAACGCCCCTAAACGAGGCAATTCGCATTTTGGCAGATCAGCATTTCAGCGGGCTTCCTGTGGTGGATCAAGGAGGAAAACTCGTGGGGATCCTGTCTGAGGCTGATCTGATGTGGCGCGAAGCGGGCGTCACTCCACCCCCCTACGTCACCATTCTCGACAGCGTTATTTACCTAGAGAATCCAGCTAAGTACGAACGTGAGCTGCATAAGGCGCTGGGGCAAACGGTTGGTGAGGTCATGTCCCAGAAGCACCTGATTACAACTCAGGCAGACAAGCCGCTGCGTGAAGCCGCTCAGCTAATGCATGAGCGCACGGTGCATCGTTTGCCCGTTTTGGATGCAGCCGGACAGGTAATCGGCATTTTGACGCGGGGTGATATTGTTCGCCATATGGCCGCTAGCGCTGGCCAGAGTGAATGAAATCAGTGTGGTTTTTCAGCCGTATTATTGGTTTTTGGCAACACGACCTGACGTAACCTTGTTTTAATTTTATCAATTTATAAAAAAATGGATGTCACACCCGAGTCGATTAAAGAATTACTCAGCTCAGACGATTTTGGTCAGCGGCTGCGAGC
>CASBQX010000001.1 GCA_949127925.1 Synechococcales cyanobacterium PMM_0002 | reverse complement strand
AGCAAACTTTGAATTCGTCAGTACAAGACGTAAAAACCTACGAGGGGACTCCTCGAAAGTAACGACTGTCAGACATGATTTCGCCATTCGTGGCAAACGGGATCAGGGCAGTAACCGTATATCTAAGGCAATGCCTGAAAAACGGATATTAGAGACTCAGCTAGAACTTTTTGGCTAAGTCTTTAAGAATCCCCGTCCCTTTAGGGCTGGGGAGTGTCAACAATCTCAAACCTATGCAGGTGAGCAGAATGAGACGCTGGAAATTTTTAAGTATATTTGCTCTGCTGGGCCTAGTGCTTAGCTGGGCCGTGAGCTGTAGCCCCAGCACCCCATCGGCATCAACCCGGACTCCCGAAGTAGAATTCTGGACGATGCAGCTACAGCCCCAGTTTACGGACTACTTCAATCAGCTGATTGCCAGCTTTGAGCAAGAAAATCCTGGCGTTAAGGTGAAATGGGTCGATGTGCCTTGGGCCGACATGCAGAGCAAAATCCTGACGGCTGTTTCTGCAAACACAGCACCCGATGTCGTCAACCTCAATCCAGACTTTGCGGCGCAGCTGGCCGGACGCAATGCCTGGTTAACGCTGGATGAGAAAATTCCAGCCGACGTGCGGCAGCAGTATCTGCCCAAAATTTGGCAAGCCAGCATGTTGGATGGAAAAACCTTTGGCCTTCCCTGGTATTTGACGACGAGTGTCGCCATCTATAACACTGACCTGTTGAAGCAAGCTGGGGTAGCGCAGCCGCCTCGAACCTATGAGGAACTGGCCGCGATCGCCAAACAGGTCAGACAGAAAACTGGGAAGTATGCCTTTTTTATGACCGTTGTGCCGAACGACTCGGCGGAGGTACTGCAATCGTTTGCTCAAATGGGGGTGTCGTTAGTGGGGAACGACGGCAAAGCAGCCTTTAACACGCCGGAGGGCAGAGCTGTTTTTCAATATTGGACAGACTTATATAAAGAGGGACTGTTGCCAAAAGACGTGTTAACCCAGGGTCATCGGCGGGCGATCGAGCTATATCAAGCGGGCGAGACGGCGATTTTATCGTCGGGTCCCCAGTTTTTGCAGACTGTGGAAACAAACGCTCCGGCGATCGCCAAAGTCTCTGCGGTGGCTCCCCAAATCTCGGGTTCTACGGGTAAAAAGAACGTTGCCGTGATGAACTTAGTCATTCCTCGCCGCACCGATCAGCCTGAAGCCGCCGTCAAATTTGCCCTCTATGTCACCAACAACACCAACCAACTGTCCTTTGCCAAAGCCGCTAATATTCTCCCCTCTACCACTGCGGCTCTCAGCGATACTTACTTCACCACGGTCTCAGATGGCTCTACACCTGTAGAAAAAGCCCGTGCCGTGAGCGCCAACCAAATGCAAGATGCCGAAATCCTGCTGCCTAACCTCAAAAACATTAAACAGCTACAGCAAATTGTCTACGACAACCTGCAAGCGGCGATGCTGGGGCAAAAAACAGTCGATCAGGCGGTGACCGATGCGGCGGCTCAGTGGGATCAGCAGGCAGGCAAGTAAATGGGGAATCAGAGTTAAATTAAGTTTTGAGTTTTGAGTTTTGAATTGACTGCCTAACTCAAAACTCAGAACTCAAAACTTCCTAAGCTCGCCCTGGCGAGGCTAAGTTACGAAACCGGGTAAACTGAGGTTCAAACAGCAGCTTAATCGTGCCCACCGGCCCGTTGCGATGCTTGGTAATAATCACTTCTGCAATACCCCGGTCGGGCGTATCGGGCGTGTAATACTCATCGCGGTACAGCATCAGAATCAAATCCGCATCTTGCTCAATCGAACCCGATTCTCTTAAGTCAGACATCATTGGGCGTTTATTGGTGCGAGATTCTACTCCCCGGCTGAGCTGAGATAGAGCAATCACAGGGACGCTTAGCTCTCGGGCTAAGCCTTTCAGGGCACGGGTCATTCGCGATAGTTCTTGCACCCGGTTTTCGCTGCCACTGCCTTCCATTAGTTGCAGATAGTCAATCAGCACTAGTCCCAATGCCCCGCCCTGCTCGGCTTGCAGGCGGCGAACTTTCGATCGCATCTCAGTAATCGAAATGTTGGGCGTATCGTCGATAAAAATGGGCATCTGCGACAGGGAACTAATGCCGTAGCCCAGAGGCTCCCATTCGTCTTGGCTGATCCGCCCCGAGCGCAAGCGGCCACTCTCGACTTGGGCTTCGCTAGACAATAAGCGATAGACTAGCTGCTCTTTCGACATTTCTAGGCTAAAAACAGCCACAGGCAGCTTGTGGAAGGCCGCAATGTTGCGGGCAATGTTGAGGCAAAAGCTGGTTTTACCCATCGCCGGACGAGCCGCTGCAATAATTAGATCGGAGCGCTGAAACCCCTGGGTCATCGCGTCTAAATCGTAAAAACCACAGGAAATCCCTGGCAGCACCATGCCCAGGGAACGGCTTTCGATATCAGAAAATGTGGAGGTCAAAATATCGGACGTGGCGGTCAGGCTCTGGTTGGGTCGCGACTGGGTGATGTTGAACACCTTTTGCTCTGCCTGATCTAAAACGCTTTCGAGCGGAGTACTGGTCTCGTAGCCCAGATACGTAATTTCGTTACCGACCTGGATCATCTTGCGGCGCAGGTATTTGTCGGTCACGAGCTGGGCGTATTGGTCAATGTTGACAGCACTGACAGTGCGCTCGACCAGTTGAGCAATCCGGCTTTGGCCGCCTACTTTGTCGAGCAGGTTGTGGTCATTGAGATAGCTGGTGACGCTCATCAAGTCGGTGGGTCGCCCCTGGCTCTGGAGGATGAGCGCTGTACGGTAAATTTCTTGATGAGCGCTGATATAAAACGCTTCGGGGCGCAGTAGCTCTGCTACACGACCGATGGCTTCGGGGTCGAGCAAAATCCCTCCCAAAATCGCCTCCTCCGCGTCAATATTTTGGGGAGGGAGGCGATCGCTGTAGGTTTGGAAGTTAAGCTCTTGAACCATAGGACGGGATGGGGCGCAGCGGCGTTAGGGGGGATCAAGAGATGCGTCTGGGAAGGTCGAGAATGTGGTGCTTCCCTACTTTACTATCAGTAGCTCTACTACCTGTAGTATTGCGATCGCTATTTTATCCCCTACCTATAGAGAACTGAAGGTCTAGATCGAACAAACGTAATAGTTTACGGCTACCCCTTTTCACAATCAAAAACGTACCCTGCAACTATTGTTGCAGAGTACCGGCGTACTAGTCTATCAATTTGCCGAACCTTTACGGAGTGCCGTTAGGATTAGCCTTCCACCGGGTCGCCCGAGGGCACCACTTCAATTTCTACCACCGCGATCACATCGGGATGCAGTTTGATATCAATTCTGTAGATGCCTAGCTTACGGATTTCAGGGACGGTAATGCCGCGTCGATCAATTTCGTGACCCGTTGCAGCTTGGATGGCTTCTGCCACTTCCCGGTCGGTGACGGAACCAAAAATTGAATCTTTTTCGCCAGCTTGTTTCGCGATCGCCAGCTTCCCAGCATTTTCCAATGAGGCTCTCAGCACATCGGCTTCTTTCTTCAATTCCAGCAAGCGCACTCGTTCAATCTCGCGTCGCCGCTCTACCTGCTTCAAAATTCCAGGAGTCGTCCGCACTGCCAAGCCTCTCGGTAGCAAGTAGTTGCGGGCGTATCCGGGTGCAACTTCAACCAGATCACCGGTATGCCCTAGCTTGCTGACATCCTGATTAAGTACCAACTGAATCCGCTTTACCATGAGCCTTCCCAATAAACCAGTCTATTATCGTAGCGAACTGAGGGGGCGATCGCAAGCTATCGGCGGAGGCTAAACGGGTGGAACCAGAATTTTTGCTCTGGTGATCGGCAACTTGCTTACCAGACATCTTTCTTGCCCCGCAGTCTGGCAAAGGTTTGCACGGCATCGGCACTTTGCATCGCCTGCTGCACCGCTGGCGCATCCCACCGCAAAAATGGGTTGGTCAGTTTTTCGACGCCGAGCAGAGACGGAATGGTCGGTTCGGCTTGACGACGCTGGGCTTCAACTTCGGCGTAACGGCTTTGCAGGTCAAGGTTGTGGCGATCTACAGCGCAGGCAAACTGGAGATTTTTGAGAGTATATTCGTGGGCGCACCAAATGCGGGTGCTGTCGGGCAGCGATCGCAATTTGCCTAACGACTCGACCATTTGCGCTGGCGTACCCTCAAATAACCGACCGCAGCCGCCAGCAAATAGCGTATCGCCACAAAATAAATCACCCAACTGATCGGGCTGAAGTGGCGCAAAGTAGTAGGCGATGTGGGCGCGGGTGTGGCCTGGGACAAAAAACACCTCGGCCACGCGATCGCCAAAAGAGACGCGATCGCCCTCCTGCAAAAACACCTGCTGCCCTGGAATCCGGCCTCGATCTGCGGCTCCACCGTAGACTATAGCCGCCGGAAACTGGTGCAGCAGTCGAGCATTGCCGCCTACATGATCGCCATGGTGGTGAGTATTGAAAATAGCAACCAGCTCGGCTCCCAGCGCCTCCACATAGCGCAAGACGGGTGACGCCTCCGCCGGATCAACAACTGCTGCGATGTTCTGGTCAAGGTTGTGCAGCACAAAAATGTAGTTGTCGGACAGAACTGGAATGCGATGAATTTTCATCTGCTACCTTCTTAGATTGGTCTCTCGGATTACTTTCTGTTGGCAGACGAGTCGCTGAGAGATTCGGCCTGATTTACCGATTCTTTATCAAGTTTGGCGCATCCTTTGCAGAATAAACAAAAACAACCGCAGGTAATCGATCGAGAATAAAAAGTAGACCAGAAAAATAAACCGTCAACCCAGCCCCAGTTGTCCAGCCTGCAACCAACAGCTGCCCAACGGTTGTTTCAATCTGGGTCGCTCAAAATTTGTTTGAACCGTTGGGTTTTGGCGTGACTCACTTGCAAAAACCCAACTTTCTATAAAACTTGCTAAAAACAGCCCCTCAAACTGGGCATCTTAGGCAAAGGGCGCTTTACTCTAGACGACTCTAGCGAGTCTGCTTAAAACCTGATCAGCTATTTATTCTCTACATAATATCCCGACTCAAGACTCAACTGTTATGGTGTGGACTGCGCCCAAAAAAACTAATGCTTCGATTCAAAAACTGCTCGATCGAGTGCTCAAAACCCGATCCATGAGCGGCCTTGACCATGT